>JAEUAF010000896.1 GCA_019695485.1 Sorangium sp. | reverse complement strand
GCTCGGCCTGCAGCGCCAAGCAGAGTTCGACCGCGAGTGATGCCGGAGCGACTGCGAGCAGCGCGGGTGCGACGAGCGCAGCCGGAGCCAGCAGTAGCTCAGCTGGCGCGGCGAATGGCGGGGCGAGCGGCGGCGCGGCGAATGGCGGCGTGGGCGCCGGCGCGGCCAGCGGCGGCTTGAGTGCTGGCGGCAGCGCGGTGAATGGCGGAGCACCCACGGCGGGGGCAACCTCGCTGGCAGGCACGAGCGGGAATGATGCGCTGCCTTTTGGCGACAGCGGGATTGCCGCCAAACATCCCGGAGATCTAGGCATTGCGAGCGATCCCCAGGTGATCTTCGCGGACGACTTCGAGAGCTACGCGAAGCCGGCGGACTTGAACACGCGCTGGGACGCCGTGTACCAAAATCAATACGTCGGTCTCGCGACGGACAGCGCCGACGTGTTCGCCGGAAAGCAAGCTCTCGAGTTTACGCTGCCGAAGCAGGATGCCGAGCTCAGCGACGCCACTGACAAGTTGTTGAGCCCAGAGCAGGACGTGTTGTTCCTGCGCTACTATTCCAAGTTTCAGCCGCCCTATGACGTGGTCGGCTCGAGCCACAACGGCTCGAGCATTTCGGCGCACTACTTCGTCAATGGTCAAGCGACGCCCGGCGTGCCCGCCGACGGCAGCAACAAGTTTCTCGCAAACCTCGAGAACTGGCGCGGCGAGGCCAGCACCCCCTCGCCCGGTTACCTGAACATTTATGTCTACCACCCTGGCCAGCGCAGCCAGTGGGGAGATCATTTCTTTTCGACGGGTGAGGTGTCACCCAATACCAGTTTGCCTTATGACTTTGGTTCGTCCTTCGTCAGCCGCCCGCAAGTGATTCCCGAGCTCGATCGCTGGTATTGCTACGAGCTGATGCTGAAGGCGAACACGCCGGGCCAGAAGGATGGCAGGATCGCCTTCTGGCTCGATGGCGCGTTGAAAGGCGATTTCCCGAATCTCACGCTGCGCGACGTGGCAAGCCTGAAGATCGATCGCTTTGGGCTCTCGTTTCATATCTATTCGAACCCGAATGGAGAGAGCAAGAAGTGGTACGACAACGTCGTGGCCGCCAAATCCTACATTGGGCCACTGCTCGCGCCGTAGGGCGCGCACGCTTGGCGGTCGCGGCTTGCGCCGACGTGAGCAAAGGCTCATCCTCGCGGAGCCATGCAGCGGGAACGCCGCCTCAATCCTCGGCTCGTCTGGATCCCACTCATTGTCTTCGCCTTCACGAAGCTGGGCTGTGCACGCGACTCTAGCCATCAAGGGATCGAAAACGAGCGTGCTGGCGCCGGCGGAGCCAGCCAGACCGCGGGTACGTTCGCGACCGTCACCGCCGGCGGCTCGCTGACAAGCGGAGGCAACGCTTCCAGTCTCGGGCGGGATACTGTTTCTGCGCCGCCGTTCGTGTTGCGGGGAGGTCAGGTCTACGACCAGGGCGCTCAGGATGTGTTCGTTGACACGGATGGCCTACTGCACTTTCTCCACCCGGGGGAGACAGTCCCCGGTGGAGCGCCGGCCATCGACGTGAGCGGTGAGACCATCATGCCCGCCTTCATCGATAGTCACGTGCACCTCGCGTACTACGACGTGCGCATGGCGTTGCCTCGCGCGGGAGTGCTCGCCGCCGTGGATTTGGCCGCGCCGGTCGAGACGCTTACCGCCGAGCCGACGCCTTTCCTCACGCTGCTCAGCGCGGGGCCGATGATCACCGCCCCGCTCGGTTACCCGACGCAGAGCTGGGGTCAGAACGGCTTCGGACGCGAGGTGACCAGCCCCGAAGAAGCGCGCGCGGCAGCAACTGAGCTCCTCGATCTCGGTGCCAGTGTGCTGAAGATCCCCTTCGAAGGCGAGCCGTTCCTGACGGACGAGCAGGTTCGTGCAGTGGTCGAAGTCGCCGAAGCGCGTGGCACTCGCGTCGCGACGCATGCGCTCACTGAAGCAGTCGCGGCGCGCGCACGGGCGCTCGGCTGCAGCATCCTGGCGCACACGCCAACGGAGCCCTTGAGCGCGGCAACCGTCGACGCCTGGTCGGGCGGCGCTGTGATCTCCACGCTCGCCGCTTTTGGCGCGGGCTCGGCGACCCTGGACAACTTGCGCCGCCTGCGCGACGCGGGCACGACGCTGCTTTACGGGACCGACCTCGGCAACTTGCTCACGAGTAGTCTCTCCATAGCTGAGCTCGAAGCGCTCGAACGCGCAGGCCTGACGTCGAAGGAGATCATCGCGAGTTTCACGACGACGCCGAGCGAGTACTTCAACTTGAGCGTCGGCAGGCTGGCTGAGAACACGCTCGCAAACTTGGTCGTGGTGACGGGAGACCCCGAGGCGTCGCTCTCCGTGCTGGTCGCTCCCGCCCTCGTCGTCGCAAACGGTCAGCTCCTCCCACGCCCGGATCTATGAAGTGAGACGCCACCGCAGCACGTCGCCCTGCGTTGGGCGCGGGACATGTCACAGCTCAGATCGCGCCAGGTTTAAACGCTGATTTGGTAAACTTCATCGGGCCAGAACGAGCCGATCGATTGGGGCAAACAAGCGGGAACGGGCTCGGTCCAACAAGCTGCCGGCAACCTTTTCGAGGGCAGCACCGGCAACCAAAAAAGAAGCGGAACCGCCTTCGTGCCGACCTACGAAGACAAGGCATTCATGGTGCCGGCCGCTCCCGTGAAAGCGCTCGTGCAGAAGTCCGCCGGCGCGACCCTGGCCAGCCCGACGGCTTGTAACTAGTAGTGCCGGCAGAGCCGGTAACCACACCTACAGCGCTCAACGCGGCTGGGCGCCAACCCTCAGACCGTTGTTCGGCGCACCCGCTCGTAAACTTCGCGGTTGCCGCGGGCGGCGTTCTCCCAGGAGAAGCTCTTGGCTTTGGCGATGCCTTTGGCGGTGAGGTCTGTGCGCAGGGCGGCGTCGGTGAGGATTTGGGTGATGCTGGTGGCGAGGGAGTCGACGTCGTCGGGTTTCACGAGGATGCCTGCGCCTTCGACGAATTCAGGGGCGTCGAGTGCGGCGGCTGCAACGACGGGGGTGCCGCAGGCCATCGCCTCGAGCACCGAGAGTCCGAAGCCGTAGCGCGAGGGGAAGACCATTACGGTCGTCGTCGAGTAATAGGTGGCAAGCTCTTCTTCGGGGATGAAGCCCTGAAAGGTGAGGTCGCGAACGCCGAGCGAAGTCGCGAGTTCCTCCAGCATCGGCTGGTCTTTGCTGGATTTTCCGCCGATCACGAGCTCCGCGTCGGGCACGTTTTTCTTCACCTGCTCGAAGGCTTTGATCAGGACGTCAACGCCTTTGGAGCGACTGACTTCGCCGATGTAAAGCACGCGGTTCGTGGCGCGCGTGAGTTCGGGGCGCGGATAATAGGTGGCGTGATCGACGCCGTAGTTCACGACGTGCACCTTGGCTGCATCGCCGCCGAGCCGCGCCACGATCTCGTCCTTGGTGACGCGGTAGGGCACGATGATCGCCGCGCTTTTCTTGATGCTGAGGCGCGCACAGAAGCGCACGTAGCTATACTTCCAGGACGAATCGAAGTCCTTCAAGTGGAAGGGGATCAGGTCGTGAACGGTGACGACCAGCGGCTTCTTGCCGAACAGCACGGCGGCCGCGCCGCCCATCGGACAGATCGCGTGATAGACGTCCGCCTTCTCGGAGAGCAAGTCGAAGCCGAGCTGGAGCAGCTTGCTGCCCGCGGCAAACACGCCTTTCGAGAAGCCTTGCTCGATGACGCCGAGGTCGACGCCGAACTCGCCCAACTTGGCCTTCAGGTTCTCGACGATCTCGAAGACGTAGCGGTCGTGCCCGCGCCCTGTGTCTTTGGACGGGAAGTAGGGGAAGCAGATGACGGAGAGTTTCAAGGGCGTAAAGTCCATCTCTCAAGCAGCCTTGGTTCCCGAGAAAATCGCGGTCCAGGAGTGAAAACCCGGCTCGCGTTCAGTCATGAACTCGGACACTTTGCTCAATTTCAAGCCAGCTTCGTCGAGCAGCAAGCTGACCTCGGGGACGAACAGGTAACGCATGCTGTGAGTTTCACGCAGCTCTTCGACTTGCGCGGTACGTTTGTCCTTGACGAAAATTTGGTAATTGACGTCGACGACGTTGCGATTGGGGTGCATCACCGGCTCTGCCAAGCGAGTCACGGCAACGGCGTCGTCCTCCAGGCGCAAGATGCGAACGGAGGGGCGCTCCGTGAGCACGGCGGGGCCATACCAGCAATCGAAGAAAAATTCGCCGCCGGGCGCCAGGTGTTCGCGCACGGTCGCGAGCGCCGCGCGCAGATCGTCGTTGGTCTGCTGGTAGCTCATCACGTGGAACAGCGAGACCACGACGTCGAAGCCCTTGCCGAGCCGCACGCTGCGGATGTCGCCCTCCACGAACTCCACGCCGGAGCCAGCCGCGCCGCTCTTCACTGCTGTCGCCGCTTGCTGCCGCGCCGCCTCGAGCATTTCGGGCGAGCGATCTACGCCGGTCACGGCGTAACCCATGCGGGAGAGCAACAGCGCGTGGCGACCGGTGCCGCAACCCAGATCGAGCAGCGTCGCGCCGCTCGGGTGGTTCGGCGCCACCAAGGTTTTAATGAACTCCGCTTCGGCCGCGTAGTCCTTGTGCTTGTAGAGCAGGTCGTAGTAGCGCGAATAGGTCCCGAAGACGGACATTTGAGCCCTCTCTTACTTGCCACTGGGCGAAAAGTCGCGAACCAAACGAGCTCCCGCCTCTGCTGCCCTCCCGATCCCTGATCGCTGCGCCGGCGGCGATTCGGCCGCCCGACCGACGAGCCGCGCGGGGCGCGCGTTTCGCAGCGGGTCCAAAGCTCGACCCCGCGGTCGCACAAGACACCCGGACGGTGCTAATGCGTCACCCGCCCATCACGGGCCATTGGACGTTGTCATGTCAATGCAAGGAGTCGAGTTTTTCCGCGCTGGCGATCAGGTGCTCGCCATTTTGGTCAGGCACAACGCAGCGAGCGCCGAGAAATACAATTTTCTCACGGCGCCGACGGAGCCCCTGCAGCTCGGCATGAATTTCTACAAGGCGGGTGAAGTGGTCAAGAACCACTCGCATCACCCGCGCGACATTCACGTGCAGCGCGTGCAGGAGATGATCGTGCTGAGCGCCGGGCGAGCGCGCTTGTCGCTGTTCGACGACGCGCGCGTCAAGGTCGCAGAGACCATCTTGGAAGCCGGGGACATCGTGCTGCTCACCTCCGGTGGGCACGGCTTCGACATGCTCGAAGACACCAAGATCGTCGAGGTCAAACAGGGTCCTTACGACGGCAAAGTGAAGGACAAGACCCATTTCGAGGCGGGTCCCGCATGAGTGAGCCGTTCATTCCGGTGTGCGAGCCGCTCTTGCTCGGTCGCGAGCTCGAGTACGTCACTGAGGCCGTCTCCAAGGGCTGGATTTCGTCGTCGGGCGGTTTCGTCAGCAAATTCGAGCAACAATTCGCGGCGCACCTCGGCGTGCGCCACGCCATCACCGCCTCGAACGGCACCGCCGCGCTGCACCTCGCCTTGGTCGCCGCAGGGATCGGGCCCGGCGATGAGGTGATCGTGCCGACGTTCACCATGATCGCTTCGTGCGCTGCCATTTGCTACACGGGCGCGACGCCGGTGTTCGTGGACTGCGAGCGCGATACGTTCAACCTGGACGTGTCCAAGGTTCGGCAGAAGCTCACGACCCGCTCTCGAGCCATCATGCCCGTGCACATCTACGGGCTGCCCTGCGACATGGACCCGCTGCTCGAGATCGCTCGCGACGCCAAGCTCTTGGTCGTGGAAGATGCGGCGGAGGCGATTGGTTCACGCTATCGCGAGCGCGCGTGCGGCGCGATCGGCGACATCGGCTGCTTCAGCTTCTTCGCAAACAAGGCGATCACCAGCGGCGAAGGCGGCATGGTGGTCACGGATGACGACACGCTCGCCGAGAAGCTCCGCTACTACAAGAACCTGTGCTTCCCGCTGGCGGGCCCGCGCAGATACGTGCACGAGCACATCGGCTTCAACTACCGCATGCCGAACACCGTTGCGGCGATCGGCCTCGCTCAGCTCGAACGCGTGGATGACTTGGTGTTCCGCCGTAGAGAGAACGCCCGCCGCTATAACGCACGGCTGCGCGCCCAGCGCGGCATCACGATCCCCGTGGATCGCGAGTGGGCCACCAACAGCTACTGGATGTATTCGGTCCTGATCGAAGACGACTTTGGGCTGTCGCGCGACGAGGTCATGCGCCGTCTCGGCGAGCGCGGCGTCGAGACGCGGAGCTTCTTCGTGCCGATGCACCAACAAGTGGCCCTCAAGAACTATGGCTGCGACGTGTCCGGTC
>JAEUAF010000894.1 GCA_019695485.1 Sorangium sp. | reverse complement strand
GCGCGAGCGGGCAAGAAGGGATTGTACTTTACGACCCTGTCCGAGCCATCCCTGAAGCTCATTCAGTACATGCAGCAGTTCAGCTTCTTCGACGAGAGCCTGCTCGCGCAGCAAATCGTGTTCGCCGACCTCGGCTCGGTGATCCGCCGCAAAGGCGCCGAAGCGACGCTGCAGGAGCTCTCGAGTCGTGTCGAGCGAGAACAACCGACGCTGGTCGTCATCGACAGCTTCAAGGCACTGCGCGACATTCTCGGTGATCCGGCCACGCTGCGCACCTTCGTCTACGACCTTGCGGTTCACACCGCCAGCTGGGGCGCGGCGAGTCTGCTGGTGGGCGAGTACAACCTGGCCGACGTCGCAAACCACGCCGAATTCGCCATCGCTGACGGCATCCTGCGCTTTGCAAACAACCGTCACGAGTTGACCTCGGTGCGCGAGGTCGAGGTGTTGAAGCTGCGCGGCTCCGACTACATGACGGGCGGCCACTTCTACGAAATCGGCGCGGGAGGCCTGACTTTTTTCCCGCGTGTGCGAAGCCCCGAGAGCCCCGTGATCCCATTCAGGACTTCGGGCCGCGCGCCCGCCGAAACGCGCGCCTCGACGGGGGTTGCCGGGCTCGACGCCATGCTGGGCGGGGGCCTGCCGCGCACCAGCACCACCGTGATTCAAGGTGGAACGGGCACGGGAAAGACCCTGCTCGGCCTGCAGTTCTTGCTCGAAGGGGCGGCGCGAGGAGAACCGGGGATTCATTTCATGTTGGAGGAGACCCCCGATCAGCTGCGGGAGTTCGCACAGAGCCTAGGCTGGGATTTGCCGGCCCTCGAAGAGAAAGGCTTGCTCCGCCTCAGCTATGTCTCCCCGGTCGAGATGTCGACCGATCGCTTCCTCGATCGGGCGCGCCTGGAGATCGAGGAGCTCGGTGCACAGCGCGCAGTGCTCGACAGTCTGACCAGCATGTCACTCAGCGTCCCCTCCGAACGTCGTTTCAAAGAGCTCGTCTACGCCATCGCCAAGCACTTCCACGCGCGGGGCGTGACGCTCAACATGAACATGGAGGTTGTGGACCTACTAGGCGCCGCGCAGCTTTCTGGGCATGGGGTTTCCTTTGCTGCGGACAACGTCATTCAGCTGAAATTCGTAGAGATCGACGGGCGGCTCGAACGCGGCATTTCGGTGCTCAAAGTGCGCGGCGCGCGACACGCGACCGACGTGCGCAAGCTCAGCGTCCAGGCGGGCGGAGTCGAAGTGGGGTTGGCCTTCGAAGGCCTGCGCGGGGTGCTGACGGGCCTGCCTTCGCCGGCAAAGTCATGACTCAAAGAGCACAGGCCAGCGAGGAGTCCGCGGCGCGAACGCTGTACGACATCGCCCAAGTACTCGAGTCGGCAGAGGACTCTGACGCGCGGGTGGTTCGCGTGCTCACTCGATTGCGCGCGCTCGTCCCCTACGAACGCTGCGCTGTCCTGGAAGCCTCCCCTGGGCGTGCGCCGCGCCTCTTCACGTTGAGCGAGACCACGGAGGCGGAACGCTGCGAGCTCCTGAGCGCCACGACGTCGCTACTCGCGCGCGTGCTCGAGGAGCGCTCGCAATCAGGCAACATCGCCTCGGGACTCGGTAACTATCTTGCCGTTCCGTTGGTGGGGTTGCAAACCGTCGTCGGCGTGCTGTTCGTGCAAGGCAGCGAGATGGCCTACGAAGAGCGCGACGTGCAGCGGCTTTCCGTCGTCGCCGCCACGCTCGCCGCATACTTCTCGATGCTCCAGGCGGCGGCTAGGGAGAGCGAGCGAATCCGCCAGCTAGAGCAGGCTCAGCAGGCTGCCGAAGCGGCCAGTCGCGCCAAGGACGAGTTCTTGGCGCTGGTTTCGCACGAGCTCAGAACCCCGCTGAACACCATTCTTGCCTGGGCCGACGTGCTGCGCGAAAAGGACGTGCGAGAGGCCGACCGCTTGCGCGCTCTGGAATCGATCGAGCGTAGCGTGCGCGCGGAAGCCAAGCTCGTCCAAGATCTGCTCGACCTGGCCTGCATCGCGAAAGCCACGTTGCGCCTGAATCTACGCGCGGTCGACCCAGGCGAGCTGATCAAGAACACGCTGCGCTCGCTGCGGCGGCGCGCCGCGCAGAAAGCGATCCAGATCGAGGCCCTGCTCGATGAATCAAGCGCGCCGCTCATCGCAGATCCTGACCGGTTAGGCCAGATTGTCCTAAACCTCGTGACGAACGCCATCAAGTTCACGCCTCAGGGCGGTCGCATCGAGGTGCGCCTCGAACGAAAGAGCGGCCTCGCACGCATTCAGGTCACCGACAGCGGCGTCGGGATCACCAAGGACGTTCTGCCCCATTTGTTCGGGCCTTTTCGGCAAGCAGACAGCTCGAGCACGCGCCCTCACGGCGGGCTCGGTGTAGGCCTCTCTCTGGTCAAAGATCTGGTGGAGCTCCACGGCGGCAAGGTGCGTGCGGAGAGCCGCGGACCCAACCAAGGCTCCACGTTTACGGTCGAGCTGCCCACGTCCGACGTGGGCGCGCGCGCAGCGGAGCCCGCCTCCGCGACGCTGGTCGCGCAGGGCGGCGCGCTCGCTGGAGTTCGAGTGTTGCTGGTCGATGACGATCGCGACATCTGTGAGGTATTGCAGTTCGTTCTAGAAGCGCAGGGTGCGGCGGTCACAATCGCGGGCTCAGCGGCCGAAGCCCTCGGGGCGCTCGAACTCTCGATGCCCGACGTGCTGCTGAGTGATCTCGCCATGCCCGGGCAATCGGGCTTCGATCTGATGCGGGCGATCGTGGCGCACTCGGGCCCGGCGGCTCCACCAGCCGCGGCGCTCTCGGCTTACGCGCCCGGCGCAAACCGCGAGCGGGCCCTCGCCTCGGGCTTCCGCATGCTGCTCGATAAGCCAATCTCACCGGATGCGTTGGTGGCCGCCGTGCTCTCCCTCGCGGGCTCTCCCGCCGCTCGTGGCGGCATGCGCGTGAACGAAAGCGGAAGACGATGACCAGCAAGAAGGCGGCCGGCCGCGCTGCGCCGCCCCCGCCTGCGGAGCGTCGCAGAACGACCCGACCGCCCAAATCGGGAGCGTTTCCGATCGTCGGCATCGGAGCGTCGGCAGGCGGACTGGAGGCATTTCGGCGACTACTCGGCGCGCTGCCCGACGACACTGGCATGGCCTATGTCTTGGTGCAGCACCTCGATCCGAGCCACGAGAGCATCCTTGCCGAGCTGCTCTCGGAAAGCACGTCGATGGACGTGGCCGAGATCAAGGGCGACGTGCGTGTGGAGCCGAACCGGGTCTACGTCATTCCGCCCTCCAAGGGGCTGATCCTGGAGGATGGCACGCTCAAACTCGTGCCGCGCGGCCCGCCCGGGGCTTCGCACATGCCGATCGATTCCTTTCTGACAACGCTCGCCAACGTACAAGGCGGTCAAGCGATCGGCGTGATTCTGTCCGGAATGGGCGCCGACGGCACGCTTGGCCTGCGCGCGATCGAGGCCGAAGGCGGGATTGCGTTCGTGCAGGAACCGAACTCGGCGCAGAACGAGGATATGCCGCGCAGTGCGATCAGCTCGGGGCACGCCGACTTCGTGCTGACTCCGGAAGGCATCGCACACGAGCTGGCACGCCTCGGGAAACACCCCTACCTCGCTGTCGGCAGCGCCGCGCCCGCCGTGCCAGGAGGCGCCGCGAATCCCAAGAGCCAGGCCGCGCCGAGCGATCGCGAAGACCTCAATAGGGTGCTGGAGGTGTTGCGCCAGAAGAGCGGCACTGATTTCAGCGCCTATAAGAAGACCACGCTCAAGCGGCGGATTGCACGCCGCATGGCCGTCAGTCGCGTCGAGACGCTGCAGCAGTACGCGCTCTATCTGCAGGATGACGCCAAGGAGGCCGGCGCACTCTACGAGGACTGCCTCATCTCGGTCACCTCGTTCTTTCGAGATCCGCAGGTGTTCGAGGCCCTGAGCGAACAGGTGCTGCCGCGACTGCTGAGCGACCGCGCCGCGGACGCGCCGCTGCGAATCTGGGTGCCGGGCTGTGCCACCGGTGAGGAGGTCTATTCGATTGCGATGTGCCTGCTCGAGCGCGCGGCGGAGCTCTCCCACAATCCGAGCTTGCAGATATTTGCGACCGATCTCAGCGAGGGCGCTCTCGCAAAGGCGCGCGAGGGCGCGTATCCGGCGAGCATCATTCGCGATGTGTCGCCGGAGCGGCTGCGACGCTTCTTCTCGAAGGTGAGCGACGGCTATCGGATCAACAAGACGATCCGCGAGGCGTGCGTCTTCGCGCGCCACGATCTCACCCGGGATCCGCCCTATTCTCGCATCGATCTGGTGAGCTGCCGGAACCTTCTCATCTACCTTGAACCGCATCTTCAAGAGATGGTGTTTGCGACGCTGCACTACGCCCTCCGCCCCGAGGGCTTCTTGCTCGTCGGCCCAGCGGAAGCCGTCGGCGGCTCGTCGAGCCTGTTCAACGCATTCGATGAGAAGCACCGCATCTACTCGCGGCGAGCCGCCGGGGCCACGCCGAGGCTCCTGGCAGCGCCGCGCGATTCAAGCCCGTCCGCGCCGGGTGCGACAGCGCTCAACGCCAAGCCCCCCGCGGCTTCGGAGGTGCCGCGCGAAACCGACCGCATCTTACTCGCGCGTTTCGGCCCACCCAGCGTGGTGGTCGACGAGGGGCTTCGCGTGCTCGAGTTTCGAGGTGACACCACTCCCTTCCTCGACCACGGCGGGAAGGCCAGCCTGAGCCTGGAACGGCTGCTGCGCAAAGGTCTCCTGATCGACCTCAGGCACGCGGTCGAAGAGACGCGCCGCACGGACGCACCCACACGCCGCGAAGGCCTGCGAGTGCACTATCAGCAGGAAATCCGCAGCGTGGCCCTCGAGGTGATCCCGATCAAAGGGCGCGCAGCGGCCGAACATTGCCTCTTGATCCTCTTCGAAGCAAAACCAATCCCGCCGCATGGGGAGGCCAGCGCTCCCGTCGCGCCGGGAGACGACGCTGGCGAGAGAGACCGGGAGCTCGTGCGGCTGAGTCAGCTCCTTTCGCGAACCAACGAGTACCTACACACGCTGGTGAGTGAGCACGAGTCCGCCCTCGAGGAGCTGCAGTCGACGACGGAAGAGGCCCTGTCCGGCAATGAGGAGCTGCAGAGCCTCAACGAAGAGCTGCAAACGGCCAAGGAGGAGATTCAGTCGGCCAATGAAGAGCTCGCGACCCTGAACCAGGAACTCCAAGATCGCAACGCTCTCCTCGCGCGCTCCAACGACGACATCCAGCACGGGCTCGACCGCGCCAATGCGCTGGTCGACACGGTCGCCCAGCCGCTCGTCATCCTCGACCATGAACTCTGCATCGAAAAAGCGAACGCCGCTTTCTACGGGGCCTTTCGCACGACGGCCGAGCAAACCCGGGGGCAGCCGTTGCGAGGGCTCGGCGGCGGTCGTTGGGGTCACCCGCCGGTATTGGCAGCGCTGAGCGGCGTGTTGCAAAGTGGCACGACGCTCGCTGCGTTCGAGTTCGAGGCCGATTTTCCTGAGCTCGGACCGCGCACGTTGTCACTCAATGCTCAGCGCCTCCCCGCGGAGTACCGCGGCAATGTCCGCCTTCTGCTGGCGATCGAGGATCGCACGGAACTCAAACGAGCCGAGCGCGGTCGCGACGCGCTGTTCGCGCTCGAGCAGGGCGCCCGCGAGCAAGCCGAAGCGGCGGACCGCCTCAAGGACCACTTCGTCGCCACCGTGTCTCACGAGCTGCGTGGCCCGCTGATGGTCATCTCGAGCTGGATGAACGTGCTCTCGGCGCTCGGAACGACGCCCGATCCGGCCACGCTCGCCAAAGCGTTGGCCGCAATCGGTCGGGCTGTCAGCGCCCAAAGCCGACTCATCTCCGACCTGCTCGATCACTCGCGGATCGTGACCGGCAAGGTCGAGCTGCAGCGCGTGCCCATCGACTTGCGAACCGTCGCCGAGGCCGCGCTCGTGGGCGTGCGAGCGGCGGCCCAAGCAAAGGATATCGACCTCCAAATCAGCGGTGAACGCGGACCCTGCGTCGTTCTCGGCGACGCTGACCGCATGCAGCAGGTGCTGTGGAATCTGTTTCTGAACGCCGTCAAATTCACGCCGCCTCGCGGGCAGGTCCGAGTCACGCTCCGGCGCGTCGACAACCAGGCCGAAATCGCCGTGCGCGACACTGGCTGCGGCATCCCGGCGGACTTCCTGCCGCAAGTCTTCGCCCGCTTCCGCCAGGCCGAAGGCTCGAGCAGCCGAGCACAACAGGGGCTCGGCTTGGGGCTAACCTTGGTGCAAGAGCTGGTGGAGTTGCACGGCGGAACGGTGCGCGCCGAAAGCGCGGGCAAGGACCAGGGCGCAACCTTCACCGTACTCCTGCCCATCTCAGCCCTGGAACTCGCAGCGATAGAAATAGCGGGGGCGGAAGCGTCGACGCTGGAGGTGCCAGACGAAAACGGTCCCCCTTCAACGATACCGCCCGCGAGCATGCGCACGAATCCGCCGCTCGCTCTGCCACGCAACACGCTCGACGGCACCCGCGTGCTGGTCGTCGACGATGAAGCGGATGCCCGCGACGCGCTGGTGAACCTCCTGCAGCGTTACGGGGCCGAAGTACGCTCTGCCGCGTCGGTGGTCGAGGCCATGAGCGCGTTGGCGCTCGAGGTGCCCGACATTTTGATCAGTGATCTGGGGATGCCCGGCGACGATGGCTATGAGCTGATTCGCCGAGTTCGTTTGCTACCTGCCGAAGCCGGCGGGCGCCTCCCCTCCCTCGCGATCAGCGCCTATGCGACCAACGAGCACCGTGACAAAGTGTTGCGGACCGGCTTCCAGAAATACCTCGAAAAGCCGGTCGCCCCGAGCGACTTGGTGTCCGAAGTCGTTCGACTGACTTCCAGATCGACGGCGCACGTTGCTCGGTGATCCGCGCGCGCAACGAAGCTCGTCCTGGCCAGCCATGTGCTGACTCAGCAAGGGAAACTGAACATGGAACGTGACAAATTGAAGCGCTCGCTCGAGCGTCTTGGGATCGGGCCTCAGGACTACCGCGTCCTCAAGCTTCTACCGCTCATCTACGTCGCTTGGGCCGATGGCAAGATGGAGCTCGTCAAGAAGGAGCGCATCCATACCTTCGCGTCTCGAGAGTACGACTTGAGCCCCAAGGGAGCGGCGGTGTTGAACCGCTGGTTAGCCGAGCGTCCGACTCACGAATACATCGCCGAAGGCCTTCACGACATCTACCTCTTGGCCCAAGCCGAGGACGATATCGAGGTGGACTTCAGTGAGCTGCCGTCCGTGCTTTCCTACGCCGAAGCCATCGCGCGAAGCACGGCGAAGGCGATAGACCAAGCGTCCTCCGTTTCCGCGACTGAAGAGCGTGCGCTCGAAGAAATCGCGAGAGAGCTGCACATCGACCACGGCGAGAGCTGGGCGAAACTGCTCGACGAGCTCCGATGACGCGCGTCGAGCGCGCTCCGCTACGACGGCCGCAAACGAGCCTGCGGCAGAGCGGCGATCGCGCGTATGCGGCGCTCTTCGAAGGGGTGCTGCTCCCGGTCTGGGAGCGGGCAGTCTGTCGACGAGATACACTCGCCCAGCTCACTGGCCTCGAAGAGAGTCAGTGGGACGCTCGCGAGACACGCGACAAGGCGCAGGCGAGCGCGCTGCACGAGCTCTTGTGTTACGCAGGCCGGAACGTACCCTACTACCGCGAGCTCTTCAGGAAGTGCCGCTTCGATCCGCGCGGGGCGCACTCGCGGGCGCACCTCGCCGAACTCCCGCTGCTCACCCGCGAGATCATCGCAGAGCGTTACGACGATCTGATCGATCCCGCCCATCGCCGCAGGAACGGAAAACCGTGCACCAGCCTTTCCTCCGGCAAAGCCCCCGCCTTCGAATACTCGGGCGCCGGTGAGGGCTGGCGACAGGCGGTGACGATGAGGGCCGATGCTTGGGCTGGCTACCGCCCGGGGCGCAAAGGCTTCTTCTACTCGGCCGGCGTTGCAGGACGCCCTTTGGACCTGAAAAGTCGGCTCGGGCGCGCGCTGCGTCGCGAAACCTCGCCGGAGTCGACGCACGCGGACGATGCCGCGCGCAGGAAGGCCCTTGAGCTCTTCAAACAGACTCGCCCCGACGTAATGATTTGCGACGCAGAATCCGGCGCCGAGTTCGCCGGTTGGATCGTCGAACAGGGCCTGCGAGATTGGGACGATCTGCCGGTGATCTGTAGCAGCGAATCGGGACTTCTCGCTGATCGCGCTGTGCTAAGCCAGGCTTTCGGACCAGGGATCTTCGAGACCTATGGTTCCCGCAAGACGCTCTTAGTGGGCGCGGAGTGCCAGGAGCACACGGGCCTGCACGTCTCCGAAGAGAACGTCATTGTCGAGCTCCTCGAACTCGGTATGGTTGCTCCGAGTCCGACGCCGACCGGCCTGCAGCAACCGCAGCGCAATCGACAGCCTGCCGGACGAGGCGAGCTCGGGGACGTCGTCGTCACCAACCTGCATAACTATGGTATGCCGATGATTCGCTATCTGACAGGCGATGTTGCCCGCCTGGCCAGCGAGGAGCCTTGTCGCTGTGGTCGCAGCCTGGTCCGGCTCGAGCACTAAGCGCCAATCGACGCCGACACCAAAGCTCGATCGAACGAAGACTCAACGCACCGGTCCACCGACCGCTGAGCGCACGCCGCGTTTCGCCGAAGAATTCGCAAAAGAAATGACCATGGCGTCGCGACTTACGGACCTCGTATGCCTACTAATTGCGATCGCGCGGGCAGGCGCCTACGCTCCGCGGTTTCGCGAGGCATTTTTCGATGAATCCCAAGGTCGCTGCCCTATTCGTTTGTGCTGCTGTCTGCTCATTTGGCGTCTCTGCTCGCAGTGATCCCGCGGCAGGTGCGAGCGCGCTGAGCGCGCCGCCCGCGACGAGTGCGGCTCCGGCTGCGGTGGACCTACCCAAGACCGCTGCGGATGCCGCCACCTCTAAGCCGAACGCTGCGC
>JAEUAF010000276.1 GCA_019695485.1 Sorangium sp. | reverse complement strand
ACATTTGCTCACCTCTCGCGCTTGAGCCTCGAATATTTCGGCGGCAAGCGCACCGGTGACCTCATCGCGCGCATCAGCACCGATACCGAGCATTTGTGCTCCTTTCTGTCAGACACGCTGATCGACTTCATCACCGATGTGCTGATGATCGTCGGAACCGCCAGCGTGTTGATGACACTCGACCCCGTGCTGGCAATCGCGGCGGTGACGTCCTTTCCGCCGATTGCTTGGCTCATCGTGCGCATCCGCGGCCGGCTCACGACGGGATTCTTGCGGGGCGGCCGGGTTTGGTCGCAGATGACGAACATCCTGGCCGACACCATTCCTGGCATTCGGGTGGTGAAGGCGTTTTCGCAGGAACAGCGCGAGGTAGAGCGCTTTGCGCGTGCCAATCAGCGCATCGTCGACGTCAACAATCGCATCAATTCGTTGTGGACGTTCTTTTGGCCGCTGGTGCTCCTGCTCAATCAGATGGGCCTGCTCGTGGTTTGGGCGGTCGGCGCGTATCAGGTCTTGCATCAGCGAGTCACTGTCGGCGTGCTGACCGCGTTCATCGCGTACATCAGCCGCTTTTATACGCGCGTCGAAAGCATGAGCCGCATGCTGACCGCCACCCAGCGCGCTTCGGCCGGCGCGCAGCGCCTGTTCGAGATCTTGGACCGCGTGCCGAGTGTCGTCGATCCGAAGGATCCGCTGCCGCTACGCGAGATGCAGGGCGAAATTCGCTTCGATCGCGTTTCGTTTCGCTATGGCAGCCGGCTCGTGTTGAACGATGTCAGCTTCAGCGTGAAGCCAGGTCAGATGGTGGGCATCGTCGGCCATACCGGCTCGGGCAAGAGCACCATCGCCAACCTGCTCTGCCGTTTCTACGACGCTTCCGGTGGCGCCGTATTGGTCGATGGCGTCGATTTGCGCCGCTACTCGGTGGAAGAGTACCGCAAGTACATCAGCATCGTACTTCAGGATCCATTCCTCTTCTTCGGCACGATCGCCGAAAATGTGGCGTACGGCAGGCCCAAATCGAGCGGAGCCCAGATCTTGGAAGCGGCGCGTTCGGCGCGCGCGCACGAGTTCGTGCTGAAGCTGCCCGAGGCCTACGACTCACTGGTAGGCGAGCGTGGTCAATCGCTGTCGGGCGGCGAGCGCCAGCGCATCGCGATCGCGCGCGCCATCTTGGTTGACGCCAAGATTCTGATTTTGGACGAGGCCACCTCCGCCGTCGACGTGCAGACGGAGCGCGATATCCAGCGCGCGCTCGACAACGTGGTCTCGGGTCGAACGACGATTGCCATCGCGCATCGCTTGAGCACGCTCAGCAAGGCCGATCTGCTGGTCGTGATCAAAGACGGAAAATTGGCCGAAATCGGCACCCAAGCCGAACTCCTCGCGTTGGATGGTGAGTACGCCCGTCTGCACAAGGCACAAGCTCGCGCCGCCCGCCGCGCGAGCGAGGAACAAGCTGAGGGCGATGAGTCTGACGACGCGCCGCCCGATTCGCTGGAGCCGGAGCAAGCGCCGGTGCTGCCCGTCGAGAGCCTCCAACTCAGTTTTGACGCAGAGGGGCGCCAGCTGTTCGCGGAAGTGGCGGGTGAGGGGCGCATCGCACTCGTCCCACGGCGCTGCTTTCCACTCACGGATCCGGAACATTTCGTGTGTCTGATCGACGCGAAGGGGCGCGAGCGAGCCACCGTGCCTGCCCTCGATCAGCTCGTCGAGAGCTCGCGGCCTGCGCTCGAGGCTGCCTTGCGTGTGAGTGAGTTTCTGCCGCGCGTCGAGCGCATCCGCGCCGTCCGCAGCGAGGCCACGCGCTCGGAGTGGCAAGTGGAAACGGACCGCGGGCTACGCCAGTTCGTGGTCGAGCAGGAGGATCACATTCGGCGTCTCGAGGACGGTCGGCACGTCGTCACCGACTCTCACGGCATGCGCTATTTGGTGCCGGCTCCTGACAAGCTCGACGCGACCAGCCGGCGCCTGCTGGCGCGATTTTCGTAAGTGGTTGCTGGCAGACTGGCCGCCGCTCGACTTGGCTCGTCCTAGCCTTCGCCGAGCGGGACGCGACAGCGCACTTCGTTGCCCTTGCCCAGATATTCCAGATTTCCGAAGGCCAACATGCGCGCCATCGCAATGCCGCGCCCGTGCGGATCGGTGGCGCGCTCCGGGGAGAATTCTTGGTACGAGCGCCAATCGAAGCCGGCGCCTTGGTCGCGGAGCTCTATCGTCAATTCGCCTGCTGCGACGGACAGCACGAGTTCGGCGAATTTCCCTCGGTTTTCCGGCAAGTCCTGGCGACGCAGGACCTCGCTCTCCCAGGTATCGCTCAGCAGCAACGCCGATTTGTCGCGGTAGCTGATGCCCAGATTGCCGTGCTCGATGGCGTTGATGGCGAGCTCCGCGAGCCCGAGCTTCAGGGTCGGGAGCGCCGGAAAGCAGCTTGCCACGAAGTCTGCCAGGTCTCGGGCTTCTTGCAGCGTTCGGAAGTGAAAGCACGCCGTCTTCAGCAAGGCAATGCCGTGCTGATAGTGATGGATCTCTTCACGGGCGTTGCGGCGTTGGCGAGCGTCGCTGAGCGCAGCCTTGACGGTCGCGAGTAGCAGCGACTCTTCATAGGGCTTGACCAGGTAGTAGTAAGCGCCTGCGCGAATGCCCTCCGCCACCTGCTCGTTGGTGCCCGCGGCAGTCTGCATCACTACGGGAATGTGTTGCCAGGCCTCGCTGGCCTTGATCTTCTGCAGCACTTCCATGCCGTTCAGTTTGGGCATCATGCGGTCGAGCACGACGACGTCGATGTCGGGGTAGCGCTCGAGAGCGTTTAGCGCCTCGTGGCCGTTCCTTGCGGAGATCACCTCGAAATCGGCGTTCGACAAATACTCGCCAAGGATGTCGAGATTGAATTCCTCGTCGTCGACCGCGAGGATGCGGCCGAGCGTCACGCTGCCCCCCGAGCTCGGCTCGGCGGCCCCAAAAGTTCGCGCTCGCGGGGAAATATGAGCACCAGCTCCGTGCCCGCGCCGGGCGCGGCCTCTGCCCAAATGCGTCCGCCGTGGGCGCTCAAGCTCTGCCTGCAAATGGCGAGCCCGAGCCCGGTACCGCCGGAGCCATCCTTGGTGCGCTTGCTTTGCTGAAATTTGTCGAACACAGCTTCTAGCTCCTCGCTTGGAATGCCGACTCCAGTGTCGCGAACGCGAACCATCAGAAAGGATTGCTCTGCAACCTGCGCCTCCGTGAGCCGGATGCCGATGCTTGACCCTTCGCTGGAGAACTTGATGGCATTCGAGAGTAGATTGAGCATCACTTGGATCATGCGTGCGCGGTCGAAGTAGGCATCGCCTGCCTCCGAGATGCGGTCGACGCGGATTGACTTGGCGTTCAGCAGCGGCTCGACCTCGGCCAAGGCCGCATCGACGACCTCGTCGAAACGCGCGTGGGCCCACTCGTAGCTCAGCCGCCCAGCCTCCATCTTGGATAGATCCAGGACGTCGTTCAAGAGATCCAGGAGGCGCTTGCCGGAGGTCTGGACGTTGCTCAAATAGCGCCGAACTTTGCTGAGATCCGGCGACTCGAGACCTTTCAACGAGAGGTTCGTGTAGTTGATGATCGCATGCATGGGCGTGCGAAATTCGTGCGACATGTTCGAGAGGAACTCGGTCTTGTGGTGGTTTGCGGTTTCCGCGGCGTCGACGGCGGCCCGAAGCTTCTGCTCACGGCGCTCGCGCTCAGCCACCAGACCGATCTGCTTGCCGACGAGGTGCAGCAGCGGGACGAGCGAGCCTTCGACGTCGCGGGGTGTGTCCGAATAGACCTCGATGATGGCAATGAGCTCGCTGTCGGTCATCACCGGAAAGGCTAGCGCCGCTCCGACCCCGGGCCGTAAACCAAATGCTTCACAGTCACCTCGGTTGGGCGCGACGACGGCTTCCCCGCCTTCAATCACGCACGCGGCGAGGCGCGCGGGTCCGTCACCGAACGAGGTCGCCATGCTGTCGGGGTATCCGTACCAGATGGCGCTGTCTTTCTGCGTATGCTTCTCTCGTATCAGGCGGGCGCATCCGAGGGGCCATCCCAAGTAGTTGCAAGTCAGTTCGAGCCCACACCACAGCGCCTCCTCGAGCGTTTTCGCACTGTTTGCCATGCTGGCAACGTTCAGGAGTAGCCCGATCGTGGCGGCTTCTCGTCGCAGATCCAGCGTCTGGTCGTCGACCATCGATTGCAGCTCTTCGTGATGCCGGCGGAGATCCGTCTCGTGATCCACGCGTTCCGTAATGTCACGCATCGTGGCCACGAACAGCCGCTTGTTTTCGAGCCTGAGCTCTTGCAGCGCGAGCTCGAGCGGGAAAAGGCTGCCGTCGAAGCGTTGCCCGAGTAGCTGCTGGCGGCGAATGTGTCGTTGCCGCGAGTCTGTGAGTGTGGGAAGCCCTGACGGGACGAGTAGCGCCAGGCTTTGCGTCAGAAGCTCCTCGCGCGTGAAGCCGAACGTATCTTCGGTGGCCTGGTTGGCCCCCTGAATCTGAAACGCTTCATCCACCGTCACGACGCACTCGGTCACGCCGTTGACCACAGCGGCCAGGCGCAGGCTCGACTCCAGGAGCTCTCTTCGGGCGCTCAACAGCGGGCGCAATATGTTGCGGTTCCCCCACAGTCCAAGAGCCAGCAAGAGCGCGGCGTTGATGTATAGCGCCCCGAATTCGAGTTGACGATGCGAGTCGAGATTGGCGCTCGATGCCGTCTGAAGCACATTGGCGAGGTCGTCGATGGCGGCGCTGGCCGCGTCGCTACGTCGAATCAGACTGAGCACCTCACCGTCGCGCTCATTTTCGCCGAGCTCCGCGCTTTCCGTGAGGCCCGCGATGCGAGCAGCGGCGACCGCAAGCGCCAGGCTCGGCCGCTCGTAGGCAAGTGGCGTGATTCGGTCGCGTTGTCGAGCGTCTGTCTCGATCTCCCCGCCGTGGGCCAGTGCTTTCAGATGCTCTTGGATGGCGCGCTCTATTCCGCGCAGCTCAGCACGCTCGTCCGGAGGGGCCCCTGCGCTAGGTCCGTGGAACTGAACGTCGAACGAAACGGCGACTCGACTATAGCGATTGACCAGGGCGCGCAGGTGGCGCACCGCGCTCATGTGCGTTAGATCGCGTTTTTGCTCGTTCGAGTAGGACGTCATGGCGAGCAGCGAGCAGCCGCACACGGCGCCGACTAGGGCCAACATGGCCGTCAATCGCCAACGCACCTCCGTCCGCGATGTTGCTGGGGCAGTCGAGCTGGGTTTTCGGGACAGCATGGCGCACCGAGCGTCGGCCGACGCTGGCTGACCTTGGACCAGCGGCACGTTGTCAGCCGGGCGTAAGGTCAGAGTCGTGCGCGCATGACGGCTACCGGCCAAGGCGGGGTCGACGCGCGAGATTCGGAGCGCGACGCCGCGCGCGAATCGGGGTGACGCTGTGCGCCCACAAGCGTGGCCTCACCACATGGCTGCTGGG
>JAEUAF010000253.1 GCA_019695485.1 Sorangium sp. | reverse complement strand
AAACGCGGTCGAGCGTCCAACGCGTCAGGTGGTGGCGAGCTACCCGGGCGCTCAGCAGGCCTGAGTTGCACCGGTTGAACCACTTTTCCGCCCTGCGCGTAACGGCGTGCGCTCCAACGCTCGCCTTCGCGGCCCAGTGCGTAGGCGCATTCGCAGACAAATGCGAAATTGCGGCATTTCGCCACCGCTCTGGCTATGGCCCGAATTTCGCTTGTAGGAAGCCTGCGCAACGGGCTCCGTGCCCCGACCGCGTATAGTCATGTCGCAAGTCGCTGAAGTCCTTCCGCCCGCCAAAGATCCCCGAGCAGTCCAGATCCTGGCGAAGAACATTTATAGAGAGTTTCGAGCTGGAGGCTTTTCCGAGCGAGACGTACTGACGCTCGCAGGTGAGCTGCTGACGCTCGTAACCCATGACGTGCGAGGCGACGGTCCGGTAGAGCGTTGAGGCTTTCCGGCCCGGCAGGCGGGGGAGCAACGTTGGCCGGCACGCCGGGCGGCCAATGTAGGCAAAGCTGTGTACCTGGCGGACTTTTCCCTGAAGCGGCGCTGTGTTTGCTCAGGTTTTGTAGAGTCCGAGCGGTTGGCACTCACACTTCGCGAAAAGCGCGGGTAAAGTTGTAGGACGACCGTGGTCTCCCCGACATCTCCCGCGAAAGCGCCAATGTTCGCGATTGTGATCCATGAAAAGGGTGGGGCGGAGCGACGAGAGAGCTTCGACGGAACGGAGATCAGCGTCGGGCGGGTGCAGGGAAACGACCTCATGTTGCCGAAGGGCAACGTCTCGAAACGGCACGCGCGGCTGCTGTACCGAGACGGCCGCTTCATCGTTACGGATCTCAACAGCACTAACGGCACGTACGTCAATCGCCGGCGCATTACCCAAGCGACGATTGTTCGCGAGGGTGACCGCATCTACATCGGCGATTTCGTGCTGAGAATCGAGCCTGCATTGGCGTCTGCGGATGCCTCGGTTGCGGTTCCCGTGCCGCTCGCGGTTCCTGCACCCGTTGCGGTCTCGATGCCGAGCGTCCCGCCCGCGCCGCGTCAGCCTTTGCCGACGCTCGGTGATTCGCAACCCGGTGCGACGGCCACCGCGCGTCCCAACCCGACGGACGACGAAGAGGAAGAGCTGACGCGCTCGCCGCTTCGCCCGTTGACGCGCTCGAACCCTGCGGCCTCCATCGAGCCGGCGCGCGTTTCGACGAGCGACGACGATGCGGGCTTGCGTGCCTCGGTGCTCGAAGCGGCGGCGGTGCTGGTCGAGCGCGTGGCTCGCTCATTGAACCCGACCGAGCTAGAAGCCGAAGTCGCGCCTGCCCTGGCCGGACGCATCGATCAGTTGCTGAGGGAGGTCTGGGCTACGCTGAGTTCTGATCGTGCCGTCGCCACGCACTTGCCCGTCGAACGTGTGATGGGGGTGGCGCGCGCCGAGCTCGTGGAGCTCGGGCCGCTCAGCGAGCTGTTGGACGATCCGCAAGTAAGCGAAATCGCTGTCGTCGGACGTGACCGGGTCACGCTGGTTCGCGCCGGTCGCGCGACGCTCGCGGAGCACACCTTTTCGTGCGGCCTCGCGGTGCGCTGGGCCGTGGCGCGGCTCTGCGCCCGCGCACGGGCGCCGATTGGGAGTGATTCGTACATCGAACGGCGTCTTGCGGATGGCAGCGCCCTGACGGCGACCTGGTCCGGCGCGACCCCGGTCGTTTTGATTTCGCGAAGTCGTCGCTTGTCCGGCACGCTCGAGGAGCTCGTGCGTCGCGGTACGGTCTCGCGTGCCGTCGCGACGTTCCTTCAGCAGTGCTTGCTGGCGCGCCTGAACTTGTTGGTAGTGGGTCCGCGCGACGGGGGAGTCGAATTGCTGCTGGGTGCGCTCGCGTCCTCCTTGCCCGAGGGCGAGGTGGTTTTGGCCGGGCGCCTCTCCGCCGATCGGCCATCGACGTTGCCGCTCTCCGAAGCGTCGGGGCTCGAGTTGCCCGAGGCCCTCGGGTTGTCGGCGCGGGCTCCGCTGGTGAGGCTGTTTGCCGAGCTTTCGAGTCCGGGCGTGACCCAGATGGTCGTCGGCGCGATATCCGATGGTGCAGATGGCGTCGTAGTGGCGCGTGGCGCGACCTCGTTGCGTCGCGGCGTACTGCGCGTGCTGTCCGAACTTCGGCCGCGCTACGGCGAAGGGGCGCCCGAAATACTGGCGGGAGCCTTCGAGCTCGTGATCGAAGTCGCACGGCTGCGCGACGATCGGCATCGAGTCCTGCGCGTTGCCGAAGTGCTTGGCGCGGATGGCAACGACTTGGACTTGGCCGACGTCTTCACCTTCGCGATCGACCGCACCGCGGCGGGGGGCCTCATCGAGGGGAGCTTCGTGCCGGCCTCGACCATGCCAGCGATCGCCGATCTGATGCGAACGCGCGGCGCCTCGATTGACAGCTCGCAGTTTACGCGACCGCCGTCGCGCTAAGCCGCGCTGCGCTCGGGCTAAGCTCACGGGCAGCTAAGCCGCGCTGCGCGCCAAGATCACGGCGCGTTCGCGCCAAACGATCTGTGCCTACTCGGGGTCCACGCGCGGGCCGCAGTGGACAGGCCGAGCCCTAAACTTCGGCGTCGTCTTGCTTCGCTTTGGCAAGCTTGCGGCCCATCATGCGACGCTTGATGGCGCTCAGCTTGTCGATCATGAGCACGCCGTTCAGGTGATCGAGTTCGTGCTGAAGGGCGACCGCGAGCAGCCCATCTGCCTCGATTTCGAACGGCTTGCCGGAGCGGTCGAGTGCCCGCATCTTCACCTGTTCGGCGCGCTTGATTTCCTCGCTGACGCCGGGGAACGAAAGGCAACCCTCGTCCCAGACCTGGCTGCCCTCGGTTTCGATGATCTCCGGGTTTACGAACACCCGCAGATCGCTCGGCTCGTCTTCGCCCGCGCAGTCGACCACGAAGATGCGCTGGTTGACGCCGATCTGCGTGGCCGCGAGCCCGCAGCCCTTCGAGGAGTACATGGTCTCGGCCATGTCGTCGATCAGCGCGCGCAGCTCATCCGTGACAACGGGAACGGGCTTTGCGACTTCACGCAGCCTCGGGTCCGGGTATTTTAGAATTTCTCGGATCATCGCCTGACGCGGAAATCTAACACTCGATTTTTTCCGCCGCAACGTGGGGGCCTCCGACCACGCCCCTCATTCTGCGCCAAACGCGCACTCAGGCGGGACGTACCGCTCGTTTCGGATAGACGAGCGGGCCCCAGACGTAGGCGTCGCCGCCGCATAGCTCCCAATGCGGGGGATCGATCTGCGGGGCGTCGGCGGGGTTGTCGGGCCCAGCCCAGTCGACGGCGCCTGGGCGTCCCCGGGGACCGAGCAGGCGTGGCGCCATGAAGACGTGAAGCTCGTCGACCGACCCGTGCGCGAGCAGACTCCCGGCGAGCTCGGCGCCGCCCTCGCACATGACGCTCACCACTTCGCGCGCGGCAAGCTCCCGGAGTAGCGCGACCGTGTCACAGCGGCCCTCGGCGGTGGCGGGGACGCGCAGCACTCTCACCCCGGCGGCCTCCAGCGCGTCGACATGCGCGCGCGGGGCTTGCAAGGTCGTC
This sequence comes from Sorangium sp., assembly GCA_019695485.1. GTDB lineage: Bacteria > Myxococcota_A > Polyangia > Polyangiales > Polyangiaceae > PMG-095. The sequence goes on along the minus strand of JAEUAF010000253.1, from coordinate 766 downwards.
GCCACGCAGGTTGGAATCTGTTGCGCCGTCTGAACCACCTGGGCCGTCAGCGGCATGCGCAGCTTGCTATCGACGATCACGCGTGCGGGACTGCGTCCAGGTACGTCCCGCACGGTCAAGCGCGGGTCGTCGGTGAGCACGGTGTTCACTCCCACCATCACCGCGTCATGCTGCGCGCGCAGCGTTTGCACGCGGAGGCGCGATTCGGGGCAGGTAATCCAGCGCGAGGCGCCCGTCCGTGTGGCGATGCGCCCATCCAGAGAAATGGCGAGCTTCAGCGTGAGGTAGCTCGTGCTCTGCGTGATGAACTTGGTCCAGGGCTTGATGAGCTCTTTGCCCTGGGCATCGAGCACGCCCTCGACCACCTCCACGCCGGCTGCGCGCAGCCGTTGCAAGCCACCGCCGGTAACGCGCGGGTTCGGATCGCGTGCAGCGACCACCACGCGCGCGAGCCCGGCGGCGAGGATCGCGTCCACGCAGGGCGGCGTGCGCCCTTCGTGATTGCAGGGCTCGAGCGTGACGTAGAGGGTCTTGCCCCGGGCGGCGTTGCCCGCAGCCTTGAGCGCCACGACTTCGGCGTGGTCGTGGCCAGCGCTATCGTGGAAGCCTTCGCCGACTATGCGATCACCATCGGCAATCACGCAGCCAACGTGCGGATTGGGGGAGGGATCTCCGCGTCGCCCGAGCTCCAACGCTCGCGCCATCATACTGCTGTCGACGTCCGCCATCGGCTTCTCGTCCATTTCAGTTTGCCCCGCCGCGGGCG
>JAEUAF010000140.1 GCA_019695485.1 Sorangium sp. | reverse complement strand
ACGAGAGGTACTTGCCGTTGTTCACGTGCCGCAGCACGTCGAGGTCCGACGGCATCACCCGAAACGGCGTGACGCAGGGCCCGAGGAGCTCGCATTTGCTTCGAAAGCGCCAGCAAATACTCAACCAGATCAGCCGAAGATAGAGGTTCAAACCGAAATCTCGCGGTGTCCGCGGCGAGCTCAGATCACATGCCTGGAATCGGCATCAGCTCCACGACGTCGATGAAGCCCTCGGGCATCATGAAGTGGGGGTGTCCCTTCAATGCGGCCGCCAGCGCTTCCTTCGATTCGGCCTGCAGGATCGAGTAACCGCCGAGGTCGTTCGTGATCGGCGAGGCATCGCCACTCTTGGCGACACGCAAACTCTTGGCGAGCGGAGCCCCCATATCGACAATCAGCCGAGCTGCCGATTGGCTCCAGCTCATCCAGGCGTCCATGCCGGCCTTCTGCTGCTCCGGCGTGGTGTTCTTCATTTGCTCGAAGGATGAGTTGGGAGCCCGGTAGAGGACGAGAAACTTCTTCATTGTCGATCCCTTTCTCGAATGTATGCGAGGCGCGACCCTGGGTGTCACGCCCAGGAAACTCGCTACGCCGGGCAGCCGCAGGGCGCAACGGCGGAGCGACCCGCCGTGATCGAGACCAAAAGCCAGGGCGGGCGACAAGTGAGCGGGTGAGGCGCCCGGGGCGCTGCACTTGGCCGGGAAGCTGTGCGACACTCGGCGCATGATCACAGGCGCCTGTCTGTGCGGAGCGGTCCGCTATGAAGTGGAGGGGCCCCTCCAGAATGTCACGCATTGCCATTGTAGCAGGTGCCGAAAGCACCACGGTGCGCCCTTTGCGAGTTTCGTCGAGGTCTCGAAGGAGGCTTTTCGTTTTAGCCAAGGTGAGGACTCGGTGTTCGAGTATCCGTCGTCGCTCGCGTGTGTGCGCCGCTTCTGCAAGGTCTGCGGTTCCGTGGTTCCCACGCAGAGGGGCGACGGGATCTGGATCCCTCTCGGTAACTTGAGTGGGGAGTTCGAGCTCGCGGGCGGGTCGCACAGGTTCGTGGGTTCCAAGGCGCCCTGGCACGTGATCGCCGACGCCTTGCCGCAGTGGGAGGTCGCGCCGCCGGGCTCTCCGCCTGCGGTGATCCGGGCCCCCGTTGCTCCGCTCGAGTCGGGAACGGGCGGCTCTTGCTTGTGTGCTGCCGTCACCTTCTCGGTGAGTGGGCCTCCGACGCGTTGGCTGCAGTGCCATTGCTCGCGCTGCCGGCGTGGGCGCAGCGCAGCGCATGGCAGCAACGCTTTCTACCCGGAAGCTCAGTTCGCCTGGCGCAGCGGGAGTGACCTCGTGCGGCAGTACCGGCCCCCCGAGGCCGAGCGCTTCATGGTGGCGTTTTGCGCGCGTTGCGGCGGTGGCACGCCGGTGAAGCGTGACAACGTGCCTTTCGTGCTGGTGCCCGCGGGCCTGTTCGACAGCGACCCGGGAACGCGGCCGCAAGCGCATATCCACATGGCAAGCAAGGCCCCTTGGTACACCCCCGCCGACGGGCTGCCCGAGTTCGCTGCGCTCCCTTCCTGATCCGGACCGCCCTCGGGGAAGATTTGGTCGCGGCCGCCGTAGTACCCCGCGAACCCCAGGTGGTTGGTGGAGGAGGTTACGATGCGGCGCTTGGCGATGGCGGTGTTCTCGATGTGTTTTGCGGCGTGCTCGGGTGGTCACGAAAGCTCCCACGCTGCGGTTGGCGGGGCGGGTGGCGGGACGAGCTCCGGTGGGAGTGGCGCCGGCGCGAGCGTCCAGAGCCAGGCGCTGTTCGCGTGCAGTGACCGCACGTTGGTCGCTGGGTCAGACTTTGCGCATGATCTGGCCACCGACTCGCTGAACTACTACTGGCTCGGCTTCGGAGACACCGGCATCGCTGTTCTGAAGAAGCCGAAGCGTGGCGGAGACGTGGCGGTAGTGGCCGAGTTTCCCGACTACTTCTCTTTCATCCTGGGCGATACGACCCTACCTGTCTCGGGCGACGCGCAATTCTACATGGACGATACGGTCGTCGATGACGCCGACGACTACGTTTACTTCAGCGGCGACACTCAGATCTGGCGCGCAAAGAAAGATGGGAGTGAGCCGGTGCAGGCCGTGAGTGGAGGCGACTTGAACGAGCTCGGTCCCGCCACGTGCAACTTTGCGCGCAGTGTGCTCGGGCCCGATGCGCTCTACACCTGCCGGCAAGGCCGCCTCTTTCGCATGGATCGCGCGGCTGGCGGCAAGGCCGTGGCCGTGTACAGCGCCCCCGACGGCGGGAGCATCGACGCATTTGCCGTGTCCAAGAGCCAGTTGTTCGTCAACGGCAGTTTCGACAAGGCTCGCCACCTGAGCCCGATTCTCGCGTTACCGCTCGCGGGCGGCACTCCCAGCGAATACGGAGCGATGGTGGCGGGTCTGGTCCCCGACGCGCTCGTGGTGTTGGGAGATACGCTGATCTTCGACTCCCTGGTGGTTTTGGATGGAGGCGATCTCGCTACCACGAGCGAATGGGCCAAGCGTCAAGGCACCTACAAGGTCACGGCCGCTCAGGCGGCACCCCAGAAGATCAGCGACAGTAACCTCGAGCTGGTACGCGGCGTCGGTCATGACTCGAAGTTCGTCTACGCAATGGTCGGTGACCAGAAGATCGTGCGCATCTCGCCCGACGGCGTGACGACGACCTACGTTGACTGCACCGGCTCGCCCGACGATGTGCGCTTCCAAGAGCTCGTCGTGGACGACGATGGCGTCTACTTCCGCGACGAAGACAACTTCTACCGTTTCGGGAAATAGCCTCGAGCGCCCCCTCCTCGATCTCTGCGGAAACCGGCCAGGTTTCGGGCGGCGGCGCTCGACGCAGAAGCAGCTGGTCTAGTGCACCGCGGCCTTGGATTTCGCGGTCAGGGAAGTCGGCGCGGCTCGCCCTCTGCTCGTGCTGGCGGGGGTCGCTTTGCTGCTCACTGCCTTGTTTGCGCTGCTCGCCTTGTTTGTAGCAACGGTTGAGTGGGAGCTCGGGTTGCCGCTGCTCGCCTGTGAGAGGGCTTTGGCCGTGGTTGGCGCTTGGCCTGCTCGCTGCGTGGAGATCGCGCTCGGCTTGCTGCCGACGACCCGCGTTGCGCGTGCGTTGGCCTGCGCGCCGTGTGGCGGGCGCGGTAGAGCGCCGTGTTGATTGGGACT
>JAEUAF010000113.1 GCA_019695485.1 Sorangium sp. | reverse complement strand
ACCTTGTTGCCGAGGCCCTGCTCCTTCAGAGAACGCACCAAGTCGAGGAACACCTGGTTCGCCGTGTGCGCCAACAACGGCCGCCCTCCCGAGGCTGTCGCCAGCTGCGCGATGAGGATCGTCGTCTGGCGGACGATCGCGTCAATGAGCAACGTAATATCCACTTGCGCCCCCTCTATGCCGGTTTCTCGGGTGCCGTGGTAGTGCCGATCCCAACACTACCGAGAAGCCATTCGCAAGCGGCCGTGCGGCAAGACGACCAACTTCCGAGAAGCCTGGAATCCCGCGTTCGGTCCCGTTCGGCGCGGCGCCGCCCCACCCAAGCCTCTCGGCGCCGCGCCGGCGAGTACTTCATGGGGGCAAGACGCAACTCGGCGTGCCAGCGCTTGCCGCCTGGCACGTCGCGTCGAAGTTACCCACCTCCCAACGGCAATTCGTGGTGGACTCGGTGCGATGGTTGGCGCTGCAGGTCCGGAGCTTGTAGTCGTCGCAATGATCCCCGGCGGCCAGCACGACGCACGGATCCTGCCTCTTGCTCGCAGCTTTCAGGAACGCCACGCCGTCCGCGGCGAAGGTCTTGAAGTCCAGCGCGAACTGCTCAACCACGGAATCCTCCGTTACTCCGCTGAACTCCGAGGACCATACTCCATAGACATTCGGCGCGCCGTGGCCACTCGAGCGCAGCAGGGGCGCCCCGACGTTTCCATCGCCCCACCCAGCGATATTGCGAAGCGACGGCTGATTGGGCAGAGGGCGCACGAGGGCCTCGCGCCCCGCATCCAGCACCGACGCCCGAGTCTCGTCGACGGGCTCAGTGCCGGCGAACAGGCGGCGCAAGCGGCGCCGTTCAGCGGGCCCAGGAGGGAACTCCCCGGCAGCCCCGCGCGAAGCTTCGAGCCAGCGGGCGAACGCCCAGAAATCGTCGAACATGGCCGGGAAACCGGGGCCCTTCGTGGCAAGTAGCCGCGTGCCTCCGACCGCTATCCGCGCGGAGCCGATGCCGGAGTCCAATGAGGCCACCGCGAACCGCTTGTTGACGAGCGCGCTCCCCAGCGAGGCGATATCGAGCGGCGTCATTCCGACCGGTGCTTGCTCGAGGTGGAGGATCCCGACTCCGCCCCGCCCGTCGAAATCGCCCTCGAAGTCTTTCCAGCTCGCGCTCGGTGGCGCCACGTCGATGTCGACGATACGCAGCGTGTGCTCTGCTGCCAGCGGGTCCTGCCCGTATGAAAACACTAGAGGACCATAAGCAGCGCTGAGCGACCATGGCCAGGTCACGCTGGTGACGAGCGCGCGTTCACCAACCAGGGTCCCGACGCCCACCGGGACGAACGAGTAGGGGTAGTACACGGGATCGGGTGTCGTCGCATAGCCAACCAATCCTACTGAGCGCGGAACGTCGAATGCGCGAACCGCCTCGAGATCGGCCTGGTCCATGCTGGTGGATTCGCTCGGCCCGGGCGCCGCGCCGCACGCCAGCATCGACCAAGAAATCCCAGCAAGCACCAGCACGGGAACCCGACGGCCGCCCCGCCCACGCGCCCAACTACAGCCCCAATCCGCGGATCCTGAATGAGTCATGAGAACTCTCCTCGCACCAGAAAATCAGCCCTGAGCGCCGAAACGCGCCCCCGCAATTGCCAGGGGGGAACCTTAGGCAATCCGCTCGCGCCTTGAGTAGTGCTGAAATCAGCACCCCGCTCGTGTGCACGTTCCGGCGTGCCGGCACCTCAGCTGCGAGCGAGCGGCAAGGGAGCGAATGAGGACTTGCGGTCGAGATGAACGGCGCCCCGGTCAGGGGTGCTTCAGGCTGGGATTCGGCGACCAAGCACGGAGCGAGCGAGCAACATCTGAGCGTTGAGGCTCAGGGGCGCGACTGCTTGCTGAGCGTCACGGTCACCGGCACCTTGTTGATTTCCAAACTCAGCGTGCCTGCGCCTTCGCCAAATTCGAGAGCGAGCACTTCTTTGGCGATCACGTCGGCGTGCTCGCGAAGGGCCGTGGAAACCAGCGGATCCGCGCATTGCCAAGTGACGGAGATGCGGTCGGCGATCTCGAACCCTGCGTCTTTTCGCGCGTTTTGCAGCAAACTAACGAGCTCACGGGCGATGCCTTCACGCAGTAGGGCGTCGTCGATGCGCGTGTCGAGCGCGACGGTGACGTGGCCATCCGTGGCCACTGCGGCGTCGCCCTTGGAGCCACGCTGCAAGACGACGTCTTCTAGCGTGAGGCGCTCACCGACGACCACGAGGGCCTCTCCCGCCTCCAAGCGTTGAACTTCACTCGCTCCCCACTGGGCGAGGGCGGCGGCGATGTCCTTCAGTTTGGGACCACAGCGTTTGCCGAGTGTCTTGAAGTTGGGTTTGACCGTGACCGAGGCAAACGCGCTCTCGTCCCCGAGGACAACCACCTCCTTTACGTTGATTTCATCGGCGATCAACGAGGTGGACGCGAGCACCGCGTCGCGAATACGCGCCTCGCGGTGCACGACGGTGATCTTTGCCAGGGGCTGCCGCACCTTGAGTTTGTGATCTTCACGCAACTTGCGCCCCAGGGTCACCACTGAGCGCGCGATGCGCATGCGCTCTTCCAGCACGGCGTCGACCAGCGTGTCGTTCGAGACGGGGTAGTCCGAGAAATGCACGCTGGCGGGCGCCCCCGCATCGACGGGTCGAACCAGCTTCTGGTAGGCCGTTTCCGTGAGAAACGGCATGAAAGGTGCCAGCACCTTGGCGAAGGTAACCAACACTTCATACAAGGTCGCATACGCGTTGCGCTTGTCGCGATCGTCCTCGGACTTCCAGAACCGGGGTCGAGAACGGCGCACGTACCAGTTGGTGAGGTCGTCGATGAAGGTGACGAGCCTCGGCACCACCGCGTACAAGCGATAGCCCTCCATCTCGCGGTTCACGTCGCCCACCAGGCTCTGTAGAACGCTGAGGATCCAGCGATCGATGTCGGCTCGCTCCGAGGCAGGCTCGGGCTGCCATTCGCGGGGATCATAACCGTCGACCACGGCGTAGGTCGTGAAGAAACTGAGCGCGTTCCAATATGGAAGTACCACGGTGCGCACGATCTCCTTGATGCCGCGCTCGGAGAAGCGCAGTGGCTCTCCGCGCACCACCGGTGAGTCGATCATGTAGGCGCGCAAGGCGTCCGCGCCGTACGTGTTGAGCACCAGCTTCGGGTCCGGGTAGTTTTGCTTGCTCTTCGACATTTTTTGGCCGTCTTCAGCCAAAATCATGCCGTTTACGATCACGTTCTCGTAGGGCGAGCGCCCGAACAGGCTCGTGCCGAGCACCAGCAGCGTGTAGAACCAGCCGCGCGTCTGATCGAGCCCTTCGGCGATGAAGCGCGCGGGAAAAAACTTATCGAAGCGCTCCGCGTTCTCGAACGGATAGTGCTGCTGCGCGTAGGGCATCGAGCCCGATTCGAACCAGCAGTCGAGTACCTCGGGCGTGCGCCGGTAGCGCTTGCCGTCCTTCTCGATCAGCACCTGATCGACCACGTGTTTGTGCAGATCGGTGACGCGAACCCCGCTCAGCGCCTCGAGCTCCGCGATCGAGCCGACGCAGATGCGATCATCCGGGTCCTTCTCGTTGATCCAGATGGGCAAGCACGAGCCCCAGAAGCGGTTACGGCTGATATTCCAGTCATTGGCTTCTTTCAGCCAATTGCCGAAGCGATTTTCGCCAACCGCTTCGGGCACCCAGTGCACCGTGGAGTTCGACGCAGCGAGTGAGTCGCGCATGTCGGCGACCCGCACGTACCACGCATCGATCGCCCGATAGATGAGTGGCGTTTCCGTGCGGTAGCAAAACGGGTAGCTATGCACGATCGTGCTCTGATGCACGAGCTTGCCCTGATCCTTCAGCTGTTTGATGATGCCACGGTCGGCGTCTTTGCACTGCTGGCCGGCGAAGTCGGGCACCTGCTCGGTGAAGCGCGCCTCCGCGTCGAGCGGATCGACCAGCTCGATGCCGGCCGCCTTGCACACGCGGAAGTCGTCCTCGCCATAGGCGGGGGCCAAGTGCACGATACCGGTGCCGTCCTCGGTGCTCACAAAAGCATCCGCCAGCACGACGAAACTCCGCGGGTGGTTCCTGAAGTACGGAAACAGGGGCTCATAGCCGAGGCCGGCGAGCTCTTTGCCCTTGAGCTTGCGCAAGACCTCATAGTCGTCTGCTTGCTTGTAGTGCGCGGCGAGCCGGGCCTCGGCGAGGCCATAAATCTCGCTGGTCGCGCGATCGCGAATCAACACGTAGTCGATATCGGGCCCCACACCGAGCGCCAGGTTCGAGGGCAGCGTCCAGGGGGTGGTCGTCCACGCCAAGAGGTATAGCGGCGCGTCGAGGCCGAGCGCCTCGTGCCCGCGAGTCACGCGGAAGCGCACCGTAAGCGCGGGGTCTTGCACGTCCTTGTAGTTGCTGTTCGCTTCGAAGTTCGAGAGCGGGGTCGCGAGCTTCCAGCTGTACGGCATGATGCGGTACGATTTGTAGATGCGCCCCTTGTCCCACAGCTGCTTGAACACCCACCACACGGACTCCATGAAGTCCGGGTCCATGGTCTTGTAGTCGTCGTCGAAATCGACCCAGCGCCCCATGCGCGTCACGGTCTTTTTCCACTCCTGCACGTAGCCGAGGACCATCGAGCGGCACTGCTCGTTGAACGCCGTCACGCCGCGCTCGATGATTTGGGCCGTGCCCGCCAAGCCCAGCGCGGATTGCGCGAGCGCTTCGATCGGCAAGCCATGGCAATCCCAACCGAAGCGCCGCTCGACGGGGTGTCCGCGCATGTTCCAGTAGCGCGGGACGATGTCTTTGATCGTGCCCGCGAGCAAATTGCCGTAGTGAGGCGCACCGGTCGCGAAGGGCGGGCCGTCGGCGAACACGAAGGGCTCGCCGGAGGCGCGCCGTCGATTCGACTCGTGGAAGGCGTCGAGTTCCTGCCAGAGCCGTAAAACACCTTCTTCGAGGGCCGGGAAGTCGGCTTGGGCCGCGATTTTTTCGAACGGAGAGGAAGCCATGTGCTGAGCGCCGCTTTTAGCACCCCTCGGGCGGCTTTGCTCGGCCTCGGCTCGGCAGGCGTGTCTCGCAAGGCCCGGTGCCGCTGCGCGACGAATCCGGGCTAACCGGCGCGGCCGAGCCCGTTTGCGGCAAGCGAAACGGCTGTCGCACGGCTCGCGAAGAGTGTTGGCGACGGGCCTCACCGCGCGGTAACGTGGCCGGCGTATCGCGCAGAACCTCGGCGAGAGACCGCAATGTTCGAGCTGAAGACTGAAGCCGACCTCCTAGCGGTCTTTCGCTACAGAGATCGCAAGCACGTGGAGCTCTCTCGCGACGTCACCTTACCGAGCTACGTCAGCCACTATCTCACGTGGTCGCATGGTCGGCGCGTGTTCCTCGTATTCGCGCTACCCGGCGCGGCCCCAAAGGGCATCGTATTCGAATCGGGGAGCGAGGGACCTCCCGTCCCGCAGATGTGTGACTGGTGCCAGCAGGTTGGGTTGGGTGCTCAAGTCGGCTTGCTCACTGCCCGCCGCGATCGCCAGCGGACGGTCGGGGTTCTGGTGTGTTCCGACCTCGGCTGTCGAGATCGGCTCGACTATGTCGCCGCCCGCGCTGGCGTCGACGCTGAGCCCGCGATTCGCGCGCTCCTGCAACGGATGGACCGCTTCGCAGAAACTCTCGGCTTCGAGCGAACTGGTTCCTAAGCGCGCCCACCCGTTCTCAAGTTCGAAGACAGCGCCGTCTTGCAAAGGGCGTCGATGACGGCAGCGAGCAGCTGCTCTTGCCCGGCGTAAGCCTGTTTGGGTTCGTCCGCATCGCAACGAACCCGCGCGTGTTCGAGCGCCCCCTCCGGGTGGAGGGCGCACTCGAGCGGGTCGAAGCGTTCGAGGCGTCCAAGCTCCGTCACCGCCGACACGCTCGGCGCGAAGAACGCCCTTCGCGCGGCTTTGTAGTCGGAGCTCGCGAAGAGGCCTCGCGCCACTCTGCTGGCGCTTCTCAGGGCTGCTCGAGCGCGCCGATGTCCGGCGCGCATCCGCTGAAGGTGTCGTTGATTCCGGAAATCCGCAGCGCGTTGTCGACCAGCGGGCTCGTCGCTGATGGCGTGAAGCTCGCGTTGGCGGCGTCGGTGAAGCCGGGGGACGCGAAGAAGCCGTGGGCTTCTTGTCCCGTCTGCGTGGTGAGCTCAGGCAAGAGCTGGAGGTGGCGATCGGAGAGGTTACTCCACCAGCCCGCCTCCGGCGCCCACAACAGGTCGTAGTCAAAGTCGATGGGCTCGCTCGGATTGGAGTTCTCGAAGCCATAGTTGGACCCGACCCATACGTTGTTGCGCGCGTAGAGGAGCTGCCAGGAGCCGGGGGTCAACAGCCGGAATCCCGCATTGTCCGCGCGGAAGCTTGCGTCCACGGTGTTGTGAAAGAGATAGATGGCGCCCGACGCTTCGCCGTCGACGTTGAGCTTGAACGGGATGCCCGCGTAGGCCGCATCACTTCTGCCGGCGCCGGTGCGATAGATCACGTTGCGCAGGGCGTAGACGGGACCGCCCACCACCGGAGCGAGTGAGATGCCGGAGAGCGTGTCGTGAAAGGTATTGCCCCAGATCCGAACGTTGGCGCAGCGGCCGTCGGTCTCCATGCCGTCGTCGCCCAGGTTGTAGCCAGTGTTCTGGTACACGTCGGTCTCGTTGGTGGTCGCAGCAGACGACTCCGGACACGCGCCGAAGCCGTCGAAGCTGTCGTGAAACGTGTTGCGGCGGATGATGTTGCCGCGACCGTCCACGGGAGAGTAGAAGGACACGCCTCCAGGCTCGATGCCGCCCACGCCCTTGATGTCCTCCCAATACCAGTCAAACTCGGTATTGGCGAACTCGTTATCTTGAATCACGTTGCGACTCGCGGCACCCTTGATGCCGACGCCGACGTCGTTGGAGATGAAATGGCAGCCCTGAATCAAGACATCGCTGCCGTCGCGCAGGTAAATGGCCTTTGCGTCCTCCCCGAGGCCGTAGTGCTTGAAAGTGAGATCGACGAAAGCGACGTTGCTCTGCCCGACGTAAAACGCGTCGTTGTAGCGAGACACGCGGATTTGCGCCGTAGCGGGGCTCACGCCACCCGCCAGGTGCAAGGACAAGCTCGTGCCCGCCGCGTAGAAACCCGGTGTGCCGTGCGTCCCGAGCGTCCCAAGGTCGGCCGCGGACGTGTACGGAAACAGCTCGGCGTCGTCGGCAGTCACCATGTGCGGATCGGCGGCAGTGACGGTGGTGCTAAAAACGCCACCCCCCTGTGCGGTCCAGGTGAAGGTCGATGGATCTGCGCCATCCAGGATCGTACTGAGCCCGCGACCCCGAAACACGATCGGCGCCGTGGCGGTGCCGGAGCGCGGCAGCGTGAGCTCGCCGACGTAGTACGTGCCGTCAGCGAAGGAGACTTCGTCGCCGGCCTTGGCCTGGCCGAGCGCCTCGGAAACGGCACAGGGGGTTTGGGTCGAACACGCGGTTCCACTGCCCGCGGGGGCCACGCGCAGTTGGCGCGTTGGGGCCGGCAACTGGAGCTCGGCGCGCGTCGCCGACGTCGTCATGATCCAACCGGTGTCGAGCGGTGCGCCGTCGGGGTCTACGTACCAGACACGCACGTCGTAGCTCGTGCCCGGTGTGAGTGAGAACAGGCTGCCGACGAAACGATCGGCCGCCACGCGCGTGAGCGGAAAACCCGCCTGAAACTGGCCCGCACCGGTCACCCGATATTCGACGTGCGCCACGGCGTTGTTGTTGGAATCGCTCCCCGCGGGGAGCGTGGCGATGACGCCCATGGCTTCGAACGTGC
>JAEUAF010000023.1 GCA_019695485.1 Sorangium sp. | reverse complement strand
CGTATCCGTCCAGCGACCGGCGTCCTAGCGGCGACTGAGTAGTGGTCGGAGACTCGCGCGCGATGGCAAAGATGTCGCGTGGTTCGGAGTTTTGGGCGCGTGTCGTGGCTGAGGCGAGGACGCCGGGTGCGGTTTGCGGTGACGTTGCAGCGAGGCACGGCGTGACTGTGGCGGCGCTGAAGTACCACTTGTACAAGCCGGGAGGCTCGAAGGCGTCGACCGCGATCTTGCCGGTGCGCGTGATCGGCGCGGAGCGGCCCGTCGTGGAGATCGACGTTGCACCGGGCGTGCGGTTGCGGGTGACCGAGGGCTGCGATCCGAGCTTCGTCGCCGCACTGGTTTCGAGACTCCGATAATGCTCACGCTGCCTCCGAGCGTTCGGATCTACCTGGCGGTGGATCCGGTTGACGTGCGCCGCGGGCACGATGGCTTGAGCGGCATCGTTCGCAACCAGTGGGGGCTGGATCTGTTCGCGGGTCATCTCTTCGTTTTCCTGGGCCGACGTCGCGACCGCTGTAAGATCCTGTTCTGGGATCGCGGCGGGCTGGTGCTGTATTACAAGCGGCTCGAAAAGGGCCGGTTCCAGGCGCCACGCGTCGCGGGTGATGGCAGCGCGATCGAGATGGACGCCACCGAGCTCACGATGTTGCTCGACGGCATCGACGTGCGGCGCGTGCGCCGTGCGGTGCACTGGCGGCCGCCTACTCAAAAAACTGCATAAAGGGGATCGACAAGTCGCGCGGAATTTGATCAAACCTGATGGGTGGTTCCGCCTGCCGACGAGCATGACTGTGGCTGGAAGGTCTACGCGCTTGCCCTTCAGAAACAACTCGCCGACGTAGTCGAGAAACAGAAGGAGCAACAAGAGCAGCTCGAGGCGGTCAAGCAGAAGCTCTTCGGCAAGAGCCGCGAGAAGATGCCGCCGATGTCGCGCGAGGTGCAGCGCGGCACGCATCCCGATCCCGAAAAGACCAAGCTGACGCGCCAGGCCAACGCGGAACTCCGCGCCAAGAAGCTCGAAACCGAGCTTATCGATGTGCCGGTCCCGACTGCGGCGCGCCACTGCCCCAAATGCGACGGGCGTGAGTTCACGGCGCTCGGCACCGGCAAGCCCAGCAGCGTGACCGAGTACGTGCCCGGCTACTTCCGCAAGCGCATCTTCCGGCGCGAGACGTTGGCTTGTCGTTGCGGGCAGCACTTGGTCACCGCGCCGGTGCCGGACAAAGTATTCGACAAGACCCAGTACGGCCCAGGCTTCATGGCGCATCTGGTCGTCAGCAAGTGCTGCGACTCGATCCCCATTCATCGCATCGAGCAGCAGTTCGCGCGCCTCGGCGTCCCCATGGCGCGCAGCACGATGAATGAGCTCTTTCATCGGACGGGCGAAGTGCTCGCACCGATCGCCGCCCGCATCTTGGCGCTGATCGCGCAGAGCAACATCGTGCTTGCGGACGAGACGCCCCTGCCGATGCAGGACACGCGAAAGAGCCCCTACATTTGGACCTTCATCGCGGACAACCTGATCGCCTATCGCTTCAGTCTCAGCCGCAGCGGTGAAACGCCAAAGGCCATCTTGGGCGGGACGCAGGGCACCCTCGTGGTCGACATGTACACCGGCTACAACGCCATCACCGGCGTGCACGGCCGCGAGCGCGCGGGCTGCCTCGCGCACGCGCGCAGGAAATTCTTCAAGGCACTGCCGTCCGCCTCAGAGGCCCAGGTTGCGCTCGATCTCATTCGCGACATCTACGTGCTTGAGGACAAGGCCAAGCAAGCCGGTGATCGTGGCAACCCGGAACACGCGCGGCTACGCCGCGAAGAGTGCCTTCCGCTGATGGACAAGCTCTACGTCTGGCTCTCGCAGCAACGGCCGCTGCATCCGCCGAAGAGCGTCATGGGCAAGGCCATCCAGTACTCCATGAAGAACTGGCAAGCCCTCACGCGCTTCGTCACCAACCCCGAGATTCCGCCCGACAACAACCGCAGCGAGCGCGCGCTGCGCGTCGTTGCACTTGGCCGCAAGAACTACCTCTTCGTCGGTAGCAAGGACGGTGGCGAGAACCTCGCCGCGCTCTACACCGTCGTGGCCACTTGCGTGGCGAACGAAATCGAGCCCATCGCGTACCTCACCGATGTCCTCACGCGGCTCGAATCGACACCCTCGAGTGAAATCGACGCGCTGCTGCCCCAAAACTGGGTACCCCCGCCGACCTAAAGGCAAGAACGCCGGCCGTCGGACGGATACGTATCGGTCAGTGTTCCCATTTGTCTGCCCAACGTACGAATGTTAACCAGCGAAGCCGAGCGAAGCGAGGTTTCGTCGGGTTCAACATTGAGTTAGGCACCCCTCTTCCTTGCCGCGATTGCCTGCAGCTTCTTCACGTCCACGCGATCCTTGTCGCGGTCCGAAGCGATCTTGTTCTGAATCAACGCCTCCCGACCGAGAAAGTTGACCTTGTGATCGCCCAGCTCGCCCGAAGCGCGCGTCCTCCACGCCTCGTCGAACGAGACTCCGGAAATCGACGTTAGCAGGTCGATGCGGTTTGGCGGTCGGCCCAGCTGTACGACGCGATCAGGCGCGGTGAGGTCGTCGGCCGTAAGCTCGAGACTTCCGAAACCAAAATCTTTCAGGACTTGCAAGACGAGCACCGCGTTGTCGTGTCGGGCTCGGATGAAGAAATCAATGTCGCCGGTGAATCGAGGGTGCCCGTGAAATGCAACCGCGTGGCCACCGACCACGAGATATTCAACGCCGCGAGAGTTCAGTAACCTGACAAACTCGCTCAAATCGGTCTGCAGCTGGGCCAAGGGACTCCCGATAGTGCTCGATCAGGTCGAGAAGAACGTTCACGCGCTCCGACGCTGGCAGACTCGCGTAGTATTCCTCGTCCGCGTTGTCGGCATCCGCAAAGCTCGTGAAAACCTGGGCGACTCGTTCCATGAGTGGCTCAGCCTATCACGCGGTGCGGCCCCCCGCTTCATCGGAGATGCGGAGCGCGCGGCTCCCTCCGAAATGGCTCGGATACGCGTCGCTCGACCGGAACCCTGCAACAGCTCGCGCGGCTCCGTTCGTTTCCTCGAACCGTCTCGCCAGGGCACGCGCCGCCTTCCGAGCCGGTGTGCCTAACGTACAAAGGTTAAGCTGCGGACATCCCGAGCGTAGCGAGGGTGGCCGTCAGCTTCAACCTTGAGTTAGCCAGCAACGTAATGCTCCTTGTCGAGTTCCGGAACCGAGGAGAGCTCGTCCATTGAGTAGTCAATCTTCGAAATTTGATGGACGGAAGCGCTGCCGTCGACGTA
>JAEUAF010000900.1 GCA_019695485.1 Sorangium sp. | reverse complement strand
CCGACGCCACCCTCCGCGCCGACGCCACCCCCCGCAGCGGCTGCCGCTCCCGCGCGACCTAAGGCGGCCGAAGTTCCACCCACACCGGCAGCGTGCGCCCCTTACCTCGAGCTGCCGCTAGCATGTGACACGCAGCGCAGCGCGCCGGAACGCTTGGCAGACGCCCTCGGCGAAAGCGAGTCGCTAACCCGGAATCGCAAGCTCGCGTGCCTGGAACCCGAGATGAAGGGAGTCAGCGGCCTCTTGCGAGCGCTGCGCGCCGATCTAGCGCCCATCGCTTGCGCCGACGCGCTCACGACCCCGTACATCGAAGCGCCGAGCGAACCGCTCACCCCCGCGGTCGAAAGCTCGTTGATCGGGCTGATGATCGCCGGCCGCCTGAGCCGCCTAGCCGCGACCCCGCCGACGCTATCGCCGCCCTTCGACAAGCCTCACTTTCAAGACTTCTTCGAAAACTCGCTGAAACCTTGGATTTTGAGCGAGGCGCTAGCAATCGGCAATCTTTCGCAAGACGGCGCCAAGTTGAACGGCTACGGCAAGGCCGTCGCCGCGGTCGAAGCCGGACTCACGGATCTGCGTTTCGTGGAAGTGGTGCGAAAAGTCCCGCTGCCGACCGAGCTCGCGTCGGACGCCGAGGTGCGCAACGTTTACTATGCGGCGCTCGACGAAGCGCTCGAACCGCGTAAGGCGCGCGGTCGCGACGCAGCGCTGGTCGGCCTGCGCATTCTTGCGGAGCTCGGCGTGCTCAGCGATCCGCGCGTCGACCGCGCACGGCATGTGCTCGCCGAACTCTACGGAGGCAGCCGCGTGAACGCGCTCGATCGACTGCTGCTCCCTGACTTGCCGGCGCTGCACTTGGAAAGCGTCGAGCAAAAGCTGGCTGCACGCTTGCCGACCTACTACGCGCTCGAATTGCTCGCCAATCTCAAAGATCCCGCCGATGCGAAGCTGCTGCGCGCCTTCGCGGAGCAGGGCTTACCCGCGACCTTCCGCGCGCGCCTCGACGCCGCCACGCTGAGCGCCGAGAGTCGCACGCTCTACGCGCAACTCGAGGCACGGCGTGGGTTGTTGTATTTCTCTGCACCCGCACTCAGCCACGCCGCAGCCATTGCAGACGCGGCCGCTGCGGATCCTGCCAACGCGCTCTTGGCCGCGCTCGGTCACGCTCTCGAGAGCGCACCCAAGGACGCGGCGCAGCTGATGCTGGCGTCACCCCGGCTGAGCGGACCACTCGGCTCGCTCGCGGCCCTCGACGCGCTGGCCGCGAAGAAGGGCAAGTACGCAGGTGAAGCAGAATTCGACGCGGCAACCGTGAGCGCGCTCACGCCGCCCGACAACGACGCCAAGTTCTGGCGCGAGCTCGCGCTGCGTTACGCGCGCGCGGCCAAGGGGCTCCGAGATCCGAAGAGCCGAACGCTCGCCAAGGATCTCGCCGACGACGCCCAGAAAACCGCGGACACACTGGGGCGCGCCACTTCCCCACCGGTCGCCCCGACACACAACTGAAAGCGGCCGAGGCCTGAGCCGGCGCGGCGAACCATTCCGCCTTGCATCTTGCGACGACCGCGGCATATCGACGATCCCATGACCGATTTTGCGTTCCAAGACCTGCTGCCGCTCGGCGCCGATCCGACGGCGTATCGCTTGTTGACGACGGATCACGTCTCGAGCTTCGAGGCGCTGGGTCGCTCCTTCCTGCGCGTCGAGCCCGAAGCGCTGACGCTGCTCACGCGCGAGGCGATGCGCGACATCGCCCACCTGCTGCGGCCGTCGCACCTCGCGCAGCTCGCGCGAATCTCGGAAGATCCGGAGGCGACGCCGAACGATCGCTTCGTTGCGCTGGAGCTCTTGAAGAACGCCAACATCGCGGCGGGCTTCGTGTTGCCGTCCTGCCAGGACACTGGCACCGCGATTGTGATGGGCAAGAAGGGCCAGTTCGTGTTCACCGGCGGCGGTGACGAGGCCGCGATCGCGCGCGGCGTGTACGATGTGTACGAGACGTCGAACCTGCGCTACTCGCAGCTGGCGCCTCTCGACATGTATCGGGAGAAGAACACCGGCTCGAATTTGCCCGCGCAGATCGAGATATTTGCGACGGATGGCGACGCCTACAAGTTCCTATTCATGGCCAAGGGCGGGGGCTCGGCGAACAAGAGCTATCTCTATCAAGAGACTAAGGCCGTGTTGAACCCGAACAGCCTGATGAGCTTTCTCGGGGATAAGATCCGCTCGCTCGGCACCGCGGCTTGTCCGCCCTACCACCTCGCGATCGTGGTCGGTGGCACCTCGGCGGAGTACACGCTCAAGGTCGCAAAGCTCGCCTCCGCACGCTACCTCGATACCCTGCCAACGAGCGGGAATGATCTCGGTCGCGGCTTTCGCGATCTCGAACTCGAGCAGCGCGTGCTCGAGCTTGCGCGCCAAAGCGGCATTGGCGCACAGTTCGGCGGCAAGTACTTCTGTCACGACGTGCGTGTCATTCGCCTGCCGCGACACGGAGCCAGCTGCCCGGTGGGGATCGCCGTGTCGTGCTCCGCGGATCGGCAAGCGCTCGGAAAGATCACCAAGGATGGCGTGTTCCTCGAGGAACTAGAGCGCGATCCCGCAAAATACCTGCCGGAAACGCCGGCGTCCGCCCTCGCGGAGGAGGTCGTAAAGCTCGACCTGACGCGCCCGATGTCGGAACTCCGCGCCGAACTCTCGCGCTATCCGATCCGAACCCGGCTCTCGCTGACCGGGCCGCTCATCGTCGCGCGCGACATCGCGCATGCCAAAATCAAAGAGCGCCTCGAGCGCGGCGAAGGCATGCCCGAGTACCTCAAGAACAACATGGTCTACTATGCAGGTCCGGCGAAAACTCCGGAGGGCTACGCTTCGGGAAGCTTCGGCCCCACCACGGCGGGGCGCATGGACGCTTACGTCGACCTGTTCCAAAGCCACGGCGGCAGTCTGATCATGCTCGCCAAAGGGAACCGCTCCGCAGCCGTCACCGAAGCGTGTAAGAAGCACGGGGGCTTCTACCTCGGCTCGATCGGAGGCCCCGGCGCGCGCATCGCCAAAGACTGCATCCGCAAGGTCGAGGTGCTCGAGTATCCCGAACTCGGCATGGAAGCGGTATTTCGCATCGATGTCGTGGATTTCCCGGCCTTCATCGTGGTCGATGACAAGGGCAACGACTTTTTCGCCGAGATGCTCGGCGCAAAGAGCGCGCCGGGGCTACCCGTTGTTCGCAGCTGAGCAGAGCGCTGCGCCCCGACCCACGTAGGAGCCCCGGGGCACGCCACGGAGCTCGTTCGCCGAGCTACGCGGCCGATCGCCCCTCTGCACGCAAGCGGCGCGCGAGCGAACGCGCACCGTCGCTGGCCTTGCCACCCGCGAGCATGCGCGAGAGCTCGAGCGTCCGCGCCTCTTCGTCGAGCCGCGAGACCGTGGTACGCGTCACGCCGGCGTGCAGAGCTTTCTGAACACGCAAGTGTGACTCGGCGCGAGCTGCGATCGCCGCTTGGTGGGTGACACACAGGATCTGGCGCGAGCGCGAGAGCAGCGTGAGCCGCTCAGCCAGGCGAGAAAGCGCCTCTCCCCCCACGCCCTGATCGATTTCGTCGAAGACCAGCGTGCGGCCCTGCGCGGCCCCCACGCAGGCGAGCGCCAGCGCGAAACGCGAGCGTTCCCCGCCTGACGCCACGCGCTCGAGCGCCTGCAGCGGCTGTCCGATATTGGCTGAAAAGCCCAGTCGCACCAGACTCCCGCCATCCGGACCGAGCGGATCAGAACGGCGCTCGACTTTGACGTCGAGCCGGGCGCCCTCCAACGAAAGCATCGCGAGCTCGCGCAACAGCTCCTTTTCGAGGCCCTGCACGGCGCGCGCACGAAGGTCGTGGAGCAGTTCACTTTGCGCACGAGCCTCCGCCTCGACGCGCGCCCGCTCACTCTCGAGCTCAGTGAGGCGCGCCTCGAGCGCTTCCAAGTGGGCGCGCTCGAGTTCGAGGCGCGTCGCCGCTTCGGACAGCTCCTCGGGTGCGCAGCCGACGCGCGCGGCGAGCCGCTCGAAGTCATTGCGGCGCACTTCGAGCTCGGCAAGCTCCGCGGGCTCCGCCTCGAGCTCTAGAGCGGTGTGCGTGGCGCGATTGGCCGCGCTCGCCAGGCAGGCAAGCGCCTCCCCCAACCTATCGGTGAGCTCCGCGAACACGCCCGAAGCCGCGCGGCGCGTCGCCACCATCAGCGCCTTGAGGTCGCTTTCGACGGAGTTGTCGCGCTCGCTGATCACGTCCAACACGCGGCCGCAAAGCTCGAGATATTGCGTGCGACGCGACACCAATTCGATGCGTGAGAGGAGCGCGGCGTATTCACCAGCGCGCGGCGCGAGCACCCCGAGCTCGTCGAGTAGCTCCCCCAATCGCCCGCCGCGCGCCACGTGTTGTGCCTGCTCGGCGCTGAGCTCCCTGAGCTCGTCGCGCAGCCGCAGCAGAGACGCACGGCTGCCTCGGTACTCGCTCAAGAGGCCCGCGGCCCCCGCACGTTGATCGAGAAGCCCGAGCACTCCCGCCGGGCTCGCGAGTTCGCGGATCGAGCCTTGCGCCGTCATGATCAGCCCACTGGCAGTCCACGCGCGCAGCTCGCTCAGCGGCACCTTGCGACCATCGATGCTCGCCCGCAGCCGGGGGCCCTCTGCGACAAGCAGCGCGCGCGAGGCCACGGCGGCGTGATCCGGCCCGATCTCGAGCTCGATCTGGGCCGAACGCCCGGCGCCAAGACTGCTCGCCGCGGAGGGCTTACCGAGGAGCGCGGAGAGCGCCCCGAGGACTAGCGACTTCCCCGCCCCGGTCTCGCCCGTGAGGACGTTGAGACCCGGAGTGAATTCGAGCGTGACGTCCGAAAGCAACGCAAAGCCTTGTACGCGCAGCCGCTTCAACATGGGCAACTAGTGCCAAATCCGGAGCCGAGGAACCAGCCAAGGTCGGACATTCCTTGTCCGGATCCCCGTCTTGTTCGCGAAAAACCGCTGGCGCCCGCGGCGCTCTGGGAGCGCCTTGCTGCCTCGCCCCTGGCGCGGTGTCCGGGCTAGTCGCGGCGCCGCGACGATGCCATCCTCGCCCCCGAAACCCATGTCAGAACTCAAACGCCACGTGGTCGATGTGCCGGACTTCCCGAAGGCCGGCATTCTATTCCGCGACATCTCGCCGCTCTTGAGGGAGCGCTTTGCGGAAACGCTCGGCGCGCTCGACGCGCTACTCGACGACAGCGCATGGCGCGACATCGACGCCGTCGCGGGTGTCGACTCGCGAGGCTTCATTCTGGCAGCTGGGCTCGCCGCGCGCCGTGGCAAAGGCTTCGTTCCCGTGCGAAAGCAGGGCAAATTGCCGCCGCCCGTCGTCAACGTAGCTTACGATCTCGAATACGGCACCGGCGTGCTCGAGATGCAGAGTGGACGCGGACGCATCTTGCTGGTCGACGACGTGCTCGCAACCGGAGGCACGCTACGCGCGGCCGCCGATTTGTGCGCCGAGGCCGGCTACTCGGTGGTGGGCTTGGCCGTGCTGATCGATCTCCGGCTCTGCAAGGACTTCGTGTGGCGCACGCTGCCCGCACGCGCGGTGATGAGCTATGACTGATTCCTTGCTCGTGGTGATGGCCCTCGAAGTCGAGGCCCAGGGGCGCTTCGCGGACGGACAGGTGCTGTTTACCGGCCTCGGCAAGGTGAACGCCGTCTATCGCCTGACGCGCCGATTGGCGGAAGAACGCGCCCAGGGGCGGCGCCCGTTGGTGCTGAATTTCGGGACGGCCGGCAGCCGCCGTCACCCTCACGGTAGCGTGATCGGCTGTGATCGCTTCGTGCAGCGCGACATGGACGTGACCGAGCTCGGCTTTGCTCACGGCGAAACCCCGTTCGAAGAAGTGCCGCGCGAGCTCAGCTTCGAGCCGGTGTTCGAGGCGCTGCCGCGCGGTGTCTGCGCAACCGGCGATCGCTTCGAAACCCTCGATCACTCGAACGATTGGGACGTGATCGACATGGAAGCGTACGCGCTCGCCAAGGTGTGTCGCTTCGAGGGGCTCAGCTTCGGCTGCGCCAAGTTCATCACCGACGGCGCCGACGAAAACGCGAGTTCGGATTGGCAGGCCAATCTTCCGCGCGCCGCCGATGCCTTCCTCGAGCTCTACCGGCAAATTCGACACGAGCCGTAGCCTGAGCTTTTCCGGAGCGGGACCGAGGCGCGACGACACACGCCTGGCCGGCGCCTAACGCACGGGGCGTCGACGCTTGCCAGAAGCGCCTTTGCCGGGCGAACCCAGGTCGAGCCAACGGGTGTCAGCGATGGATTGCTGCGCTGCCAGGGCGAGCTCCAGTGCTGACGCACCATCGTCGCCAGACGCGGCTCCCCGCGCGTGCGAAAGGTCCCCTCGAATCGCCGCGATAAATGCGCGTTGCGCGCTCGGCGCGCGCTCGCCGGCGGCTGGCACTGGGACGTTCCGCGTCTGCCCGTTCTTGTGCAAGGCAAGCTCGCCGCTCGCCAAATCGACGCTGAGGGCCGCCTTCTCTCCGATGAAGTAGTAGCAATTCCGATACACGCCGTCGCGCCAGCTGACGGTGACGCTCCCCGAAGCACCCGCCCGAAACTCGACCAAACAACTCGCGTGGTGCGCGGCCCCGGCGTCCGCCTTTCGTGCCGCTCCCTGGGCAGAAGCCACCACGGCTCGCGCCTCATCCCCCAGCCAATAGCGCAACAAATCGAAGGCGTGGACCCCGAGATCCATCAAGACACCGCCGCCCACGCGCGCGGGGTCAAAGAACCAGGCGGCATGCGGCGCCCAGCCGCGCGGCCCCTGATGGGAAAGCAACGCCTCGAACGCCACCACGCGGCCGATCCGCCCCCCTGCCAGGACTCGCGCCGCAGCGAGCGCGGTCGGCGTGAAGCGCAGGTTATGATGCACGTGCAGCACACGGCGTTGCTTCTTGGCGAGCGCGACCAACGCGACTGCATCCTGAAGGCGAGTCGTGATGGGTTTCTCGACGAGCACATGCTTGCCGTGCGAAAGCGCCGCTTCGGCGATTTCCGCGTGGCTGTCGTTCGTCGTGCAGATCACCAGGGCGTCGATGTCATCCCGCGTCACGACATAGCGATAGTGCGCATAACGTTGCTCGACGCCGTAGCTGCCCCCGAGCCGGCGCAGCGCACTCGGGCGCGCGCTGATTAGCGCGGCGATCTGCGCGCCCTTAGTTCGGGCAAACTCAGGCAAGTGGTTGCGCTCGGCGATGGCGCCGAGCCCAACGATGGCGACGCGCACGGCGCGCGGTTTATGGGAATTCATAGGTCGTTTCGATTCGTTAACGGTTGCGACAGGCCGCGGCCATGGCGAGCGAGGCCCGGCAGTTGGTAGTAATCACCGCCGCAGCAGTACGACAGTTCGCCCCCGGCACACTCAAGAATTGCTCGACACACGCCATCGAGCTCCGCTCGAGCAGGTGGCAGTCGGCCGCCAAGGTGTCGAGCCGCGAGCGGCAGCCCGCAGAGCAGTCCACCTTGCTGCCCCCCGGCACCGGACAGGCTCCGTAAATGGCGTCGCACATCGAAGAGCACGCCGCGGCATCCGTAACCGTGCTGGCGCCGCCCGCCCCCGTCGCGCCACCGCGAGCGGCAGCGCCTCCGCTCGGAGCCCCGCCCTTGCCGGCTGCGCCGCCGCTCGTTGGACTTCCCCCGTTCGCGATCCCAACTTTGCCACCGGGCGCCGAAGACACCAGGAACGCGTCCACCTCGCTGCGCCCACCGCAAGCGACCAGCGCCAACCCGAGGAAGCAACGAGCTCGCATGCGACGGCCGAGTCTAGCTCAATCGTTGCGTGGGACGCTGCAAACCGAGGCGCGCCGCGGATTTGGCGAAAATCACTGGCGAAACCTAGTACCTCGATTCCACGGGACCAATACGCGCACGGAAGATCGCCCCATGATCGAGGGTGCGCTTTCCGGACGCTCACTCTCGTCCTCGGCGCTCTGAGGGCTGTCCACAGAGTCGACCCTTTCGTTCGCCGATGCTTAGCCACGGCGCTCGCAGGTCTCTGCCGGGGGCTTCGCTAGTCGTGGCTATGACCGTGATGCACATCGGGCGCGTGTTCGTGCTCGTGCTCCAGATGCTCGTGGCGGTGCGGGTGCGCGTGTTCCCCGCTCACCGGCGGATCGTGCGAATGCTGATGGTGACCATCGTCGTGGCGATGGGTGTGGTCGTGCTCGAGCGCCGGGTGCACGTGCGCATGGCCGTGACGCTCGCTCACGTGCAGCCACACGCCGACGCCGAACGACGCGGCGGCCAAAACGCCCAATGGCCCGGGCGCCTTGTCACCGAGCGCCCACGCTAGCGCCGCGCCAATGAACGGAGCCAGCGCGAAAATCGACCCGGTCCGCGCGGCGCCCACGCGGCGTTGCGCGAGGAGATACAGCCGCAGACTCAGCCCGTAACCCGTTGCGCCGCATACAAAGAGGATCAGCGCCGACTTGAGCGATGGCGCCCGCTCGCCCAAACAGAGCGCCAATGCGCCCGTGAGCAGGGCGCCCAGCGCCCCTTTCCCGGCCACGATGGTGACCGGATCTTGCTCGGCCAGCGCCCGCGTCAGGGTGTTGTCGAAAGCCCATGCCGCCGTGGCGAGCATGATCGACAGCGCGCCGAGCGCGTTGAACGTGGCGCCTTGGGCTGCGTCGAGGGTGAGCGCGGCGCCGCCGAGCGCCATGAGCGCCAGGGCAGCCGCAACACGGCGACCGATCGGCTCCTTGTAAGCGAGCCACGCAAGTAGGACGGTAAACAGCGCCTCCAGGTTCAGGAGCAATGAACCCGTCGCGGCGCCCGAGCGTTGTAAGCCCCAAGCCAGCGCCGTGGGTGCCACGCCGGCCCCGACCACTGCGATCCCAATCAGTCGGGCAGCGTGACTGCGCCTGAGTGGAGCGCCGGACGAGCCTGCGACGCGGCCCAACGCAAAGGCCGAGGCGCTCGCCCCGAAATAGAGAATCGCTGCCGTCGAGAGCGCGCCCACGCCGTGGCCGGCGCGTGCCACGAACGGCGTGGTCATGCCGAAACTGAACGCGGCCAGCACGGCGAGCCACGTGCCACGGGCGAAAGCGAGGGCGCGCGCGGTCATCCCTGCATTCTACAGGGCAATGATGCCGTTCGCAGCCCTCCCTGTGGTCGTTCCCGCGGCCCGGGCGATGGCCGGGGATCGGAAGAACCGAGCGCGTCCTCGCTCCCTGCGAATTCGAAAGCAAGGCGCGGAGTGTCGCCCTGGTTCCTTGCACCTAACTTCAAGCCATGACACCGCAAAGCGAGACGCAAGAAATGGGCACCAAGAACTCCGCCGCCATTCGAGTCGAGCACGACCCACGCTGGGCTCGGGTGCGCGCCCGCGACAAGAGCGCCGATGGAGAGTTCTTCTATTCCGTAAAGACCACCGGAATCTACTGCCGGCCCTCGTGCGCCGCGCGCCCTGCCAGGGCCGAGAACGTGGCCTTTCACCGGAGCGCCGCCGCCGCCGAGCGAGCAGGGTTTCGGCCCTGCAAGCGCTGCAAACCGGATCAGGCACCGATCGCCGAACGTCAAGCCGCGCAGATCGCCGAGCTTTGCAGGCTGCTCGAGCAAAGTGAGGCCCCACCAACGCTCGACGTTCTCGCGCGCCACGTGGGGCTGAGCAGCTTTCACCTCCACCGCCTGTTCAAGCGCGTGACAGGCCTGACGCCCCGCGCTTACGCCGCCGCAGCGCGCGCCGTTCGCGTTCGCCGCGCGCTGCGCACCGAGAGCAGCGTCACGCGAGCGATCTATCAGGCTGGCTATGGGTCGGGCTCACGCTTCTACGAGAAGTCGGCTGAGCTGCTCGGCATGTCGCCGCGCCGCTTCCGTGACGGGGGTAGCGAGCTCGATATCCAATTTGCAGTCGGCGCGTGTTCGCTTGGGGCGGTCTTGGTCGCCGCCACGAGTCGTGGCGTGTGCGCGATCCTACTCGATGACGATCCCGCTCGGCTCGTTCTCGACCCCGAACGGCGCTTTCCAAACGCCCAGCTGCGGAAAGCCGACGCCACGTTCATGGGGCTCGTGACGAGCGTCGTCGAGCTCGTGGATCATCCTGAGCGCGGCCAAACTTTGCCGCTCGACATTCGCGGGACCGCGTTCCAGGCGCGCGTCTGGCGGGCGCTGGCCGAAATTCCTCCCGGAACCACCGCCACCTATGCGCAAATCGCGAAGCGGCTCGGGGCCCCGCAAGCGGCGCGCGCCGTGGCAGGAGCGTGCGCCGCGAACCCCTTGGCTGTCGCCGTTCCGTGTCATCGGGTCGTACGCGGCGATGGCACTCCGTCGGGTTACCGTTGGGGACTCGCACGAAAGCAAGCGCTGCTCGAGCGCGAGGCCGCGCCGCCACAACAGCGCCGTCGCAAGTCGGCGTCCCGGACAACTTAGTGCCGAGGCAGCTCACGCTCGATCTTTCCTCGCCCGGGAGCGCTTCGGAAGCGCCCCACGAACTCGCACCGGGAGCGCTGCTCCTGCCACGATTTGCGCGGCGACTCGAACCGGCGCTGCTGGCTGACTTGGCGGCTGTGGTTGCCGAAGCCCCTTTTCGTCACATGAGCACCCCCGGAGGCTTCCGCATGTCGGTCGCCATGACCAACTGTGGCCCACTTGGCTGGGTTTCGGATGCCTCGGGGTACCGCTATGCCGAGCTGGATCCGCTGCGCGACGCGCCTTGGCCGCCGCTCCGCGACTCGTTTCGCGAGTTGGCGTGCGGGGCTGCCGAGCGCGCGGGGTTCGCTGGATTTGTTCCCGACGCCTGTCTGGTGAATCGCTACGCGGTGGGCGCGCGCCTCACGCTCCATCAGGACAAAAACGAGCGGGATTTCTCGGCTCCGATCGTGTCGGTATCGCTGGGCTTACCCGCGCTATTCTTGTTTGGGGGCCCCTCGCGCAGCGAGCGTCCTCGCCGCGTGCCACTCGAACACGGCGACGTTGTGGTTTGGGGAGGCCCTGCGCGCTTGCGCTACCACGGCGTGATGCCCATCCAAGACGGCGAACACCCGTTGCTCGGACCCCATCGCATCAATTTGACCTTTCGCAAGGCCGGCTAGCGCCTCGAGCAAATTCGAGGTTCGCGGCGCCCATCGGACGAGGATCGGGCGAAGACCGACGAACCGTTTCTGCGCGGCCAGGCTCGTACGAGGCAAGGAGATTGACGATGACCACCAACCTCGCACTCTGGGACCGCACGCTGCGCGTCGCACTGGGCCTGATTCTGCTTTCGCTGACTGTTCTCGGGCCACACACGCTTTGGGGGCTTGCCGGCCTCGTCCCGCTGGTCACGGGTCTGTGGGGCTTCTGTCCGCTTTACCGACTGATTGGCCTCAGTACCTGCGCGAGCGGCAAACATGACGCCAGTCACCCCGTGACTTGATCCTCGCACCCGTCGCCGGGAGTGCGTGCCTGGCCGGTCGCGAACGACGGAGCCGCATGCGGCGCGTGCGCCCAGCTGCATCGCAAGCGGGGCACCCGCTTCGGCGAGAGCGGCGTCGCGGCCCGTCGCCGCGCGGCCGCCGTTTTTGAGAAGATGAGCGCCATTTGTGATCGGTTCCGGTTCCGGACGGGAATTGGAAGGAATGCATCGTTCCCTGTGCCGTCGGAATTCACAGAAGACGGATATTTCCGCCCCCTGCATTCGAGCTGCGCTCCTCGCAGGCCTGGTCGCCGCGTGTAGCTCCGACACCAGCTCCCCACTCCTAGACCACTCGGCCAGCGGCGGCAGTGCTCAGGGCGGCGCGGTAGCCGCGTCGGGTGGCGGAGGAGGCAGCCAGTCGAGCGCGGGGATGACGGCAGGCGGAGCGAGTCTCGGCGGAGCGAGTCTCGGCGGAGCCCCAGCCTCGGGAGCAGGAGGCGCCCCCAGCGCTGGACGCGCATCGAGCGGCGGTGCCGTCACGGCGGCGGGAGGCGCGACGCCCG
>JAEUAF010000849.1 GCA_019695485.1 Sorangium sp. | reverse complement strand
TGCGGCTTGGCCGCCACACGCAACGCGGTGGCTGGCGTGGTCGGTGCGCGCAGGGGCGCGGTCGGCGCGCTCTGCGGCTTGGCCGCCACACGCAACGCGGTGGCTGGCGTGGTCGGTGTCTTTGCTGCGCGCAAGGGCGGCGTGGGTCCCCGCGCGGCAGCTGCAGTTACGACTCGCTTTGCCGTGGTCGGCGCGCTCGCTGAACGGCGCGTCGGGCGGCTCAGCGTGCTGGCCTTCGCACGGGCTCCGTTGGCCGTGGCGCGCCCGCGCGTGGAAGCCGCACCCGCTTTAGGCTTAGCGGGGACGGGTGGGCGGCCACGCTGGGCGCCGGATCGGGGTGCTGGTCCCTTCGCCGAGCGGCTGCTTGCGACCACCCTCTCGGGTTGGATGCGCTTAGCGGCGCTCCGAGGCGAGGATTTTGACTTGGGCTTAACTGCCTGAAATGACTTGCGAATACTAGATTTACGCATGGCGCGACCCGGCCGTGCTGGGGAGCGCACGGCGGGCATGACTTGGCAAATTACCAGTTTCTTCCGCGCAGGGTATCCAAATGTTTAGCGCCCGGCACAAACGCCAACAAATTACGGGCTGCGCGTGACCGTACTCCGAGCCGCTGCGTGCGATGCTCACGGCGCCCCGCGTCATGCCGAGTCTCTTAGTCCGAACCTGGCCTCGCCTCGCTGATCGGATCGATTGGGTGAGTCTCGGGCGCTTCCCAACCCCGATTCAGAGGCTTGCTGCGGTGGAGGCCGAGCTCGGGACGGCGCCGCTCTATGTGAAGCGTGATGACCTCTCGAGCCCACTCTATGGTGGGAACAAAGTACGTACACTCGAAGCGCTATTGGGGTTGGCGCGGACCCAAGGTGCAACGCGCGTCGCAGCGGTGGGCGCTTACGGATCGAACCATGCCGTTGCCACCGTGCTGCATGCGGCGAATGTGGGGTTTGGCACGCGGGTGATGCTTTTCCCGCAGCCCCTCTCGGTTGCGGCGCTCGAGAACTTGCGCGTGAGCTTGGCCCGCGCGAATGATCCTCTCACCCTCGAGCATTGGTCGAGTGTTCCGTTCGCGATGTGGCAGGCGCGTCGCGCAGGGCATTTCGCGATGGCACCGGGTGGCGCTACCCCCCACGGCGCACTCGGCTACGTCGCGGCTGCGTTCGAGCTCGCATCGCAGATTCAAGCGGGCGAACTCGAATGCCCCCGACGAATCTATGTCGGAATCGGGTCGGCCTGCACGACGGCGGGGCTTGCGCTAGGTCTAGTTTTGGCCGCACGGGCTGGTCTGTTTGTTGGGGAAGTGCCGACGATTGTCGCGGTGCGCGTGTCGCCCTGGCCCGTCACTAGCCGATTTCGCGTGCTCGATTTGGCGCGGCGGACTGCAGCCTACCTGGCTGGCTTGGTCGAGGACGCGAAGCTCAACTGCTCGCGCGCCGAACTCGGCGCGCGCTTCGTGATCGACGGGCGCGAGCTCGGCCCTGGCTACGGTCGACCCACCGCGGCTGGGCTCGGCGCGATCGAGCTGTTCAAGCGTCACGCCGATTTCGCGCTCGACACGACTTATAGCGCCAAAGCCGCGGCCGGATTCCTGCGCAGCGCACGCGCGGAACGCGACGCGCCAACGCTGTTCTGGTCGACCAAGTCGACGGCCGTGTTGCCCGTCGTGGCGCACGGCGAGCTTGGTCGGCTGCCGCGCCGCGTGCGTGCCTGGCTAGCGAGCGCGAACGCTCTAGTCTGAGTCTATGGGCGCCGAATGGGGATTCGTGCGCGCGCTCTGCCTAGCGCTTCACCAGCACCGCGCCCAGCGCGCGCATCAGATCCGCGTCGACGCGCTGGTAGTAATTGCGCAGGACGAGTAGCGCCCGCTCCTCGTCGGCCGCCTCGACGGCGTCGATGAGGTCACGCAAATGCTGCGGAAACGTCGGCTCCAGCACCCAGAGCGCCGGAAAGCGATCCATCGCTTCACGGTAGGCGTCGAGAAATGGATTGGCGATCCAGCGCACGGCGACTGAGTGGCCGGCGTCGATCAGCGCGTCGAGCCAGCGCTGGAAGCCGTGCGCAATGACGACCAGATCGGCGCGCTCGAAGGCAGCGATCATCAGATCCGTGATGTCACGCAAGCGCGCAACGTCTTCCCGATCCGCGCGTCGGGTCGCAAGCTTCGCCGCGAACTCCAGGACCATCAAGCGCGCTGGCAGGATGTCTTCCAGGATGTGCACGACGTCCGCGAGATCGCCCGAGTGCTCGAGGAAGGGCGGCAACAGCTCCATCGTGCCGGTGCGCCGGAAATCACAGATAGTGACACCCTGGCCGTGGCGCACGGTGACGAGCCGAGCTTGTTCCAGCATGCGCACGGCTTCGCGCAGCGTATTTCGATTGGTGTCGTAGCGTTGGGCGAGTTCGCGCTCGCCAGGCAGCCGGTCACCGGAGCCGAGCTCGCCGCTCAGAATTTGACGACGCAGTTCGCGAAACAACGTCGCCGCGATGTTCGGCGAGAGCCCGGCCTTTTCTTCGTTCGCCGCGCCTTCGGGCTTCTTCGGGGTTTCGCTAGGGCGGCTCACAGTAAGAAGTCCGCGCCAATGGTCAACGATGGCGTGCCGATGCGCACCACCATGCCGACGCTCTTCGAGAACAGGAAACGCCCCCCGGCGTAGAACACCGGTTGAAATGGGTCGAATGTGCTGCCCGAACAGCCGACGCCGACCACTTGCGGACAGCGATCGCTGTAGGAAAAGTGCCGGCTGACTAGCGCAGCGCCGACCTCCCCAAACACGCTCACGATCGGGGTAAAGAAGAAGTTCCACTGTGCCACCACAGGAAACCACCACTGGCTGACGCTACACGCGGCGCTATACGGCTGTCCGTCGCAGTCGTTGAAGTACGCCCAGTCCACGCCGAAACTGATGCCTAGGCTGTTGTTGATTTTTGGGATCGGACCATCCTGCAGGATCGGGATCGAAGCGCGAAAACCGGGGCCGTAGCCAGAGCCACGCCCTTGCCAGTTGCGGTCCCATTGCAGGAGTAAGTGGGGTTCGAGCTCCACGCTGTAGTGCGGGTGATTGCCTGGCTGCTTGATTTGCGCAGCCGCGACGCCCGGCCCGAGCAGGCTCAGGAGCCCGAAGACGCACGCGCCAGCGAGCGCAGAGCAGAGTGCCGACTGCCCGCTGCTCCCGCTCAGTGTGGGGCACCGGGCACGGCGTGTGGCTTTAGCTCTCATGATGTGGCTTCTTCCGCGAGTGGGAGACGACTGAATTCTAAGACTCGGAGGTCACGCCGAGCTCGAAGTGTCGCGCTACGCTGCCGCAGCCGGCCGCTTCGAGGGCCGAAATGAGTTCGGTCACGACGAGGAGAGCGCATCCTACGACGCGGGGTCGCATGGCCACAACCCAGTCTCGCACCAGCGCCCGGCCTGCGTCGTCGATGGCGAGCCGCGGCCGCCCCTGCAGGGCGCGTTGAATGCGTGCGCCGAGCTCATCGGGGCCAAAAACGGCGCTCGGCCCGCCGCGCTCGGCGAGCAGGGCCGCGAGGCGTAGCAGGCGCGCCCGGTCGAACTCCTGCGCGAACTCGAGCGCGTCCACGTGGTCGGTCGCGCTGGCGAGGGCGCTCACGTAGGCCTCCCGCACGCGCGGGTCCGACCCCAACAGCGGGTCCAACAGGAGCTCGACACCAATATGAGCGGTAGCGCGGGCGGGGCCCTTGGCGAGACCGGCTTCCTCCAACATGCGTCTGCCGTCGTGGGTCATGCGCACGAAGGCAGGCGCGTTGTGGAACGCAGCGTCGCTTTGGTGGTGAAAGCTGATTCCTCGCGCCACGAGCGACTCCCGACTCTTCGGCGAGCGTAAGCCGAGCATCGCATAGAAGTCGGGCAGCATCGCGCCGAGAACGAAGCCAGGCGTTGCGTCGTACCAAGAGGCGACCGCCGCGTGGCTGAAGAAGTTCATGTGAGGGAGCATGACCCAGGTGCGCCGGCGAGGACACCTGGAGCCGCTTCATGAACACCGCGACCGCGATCTAGACGGACCACTTGCGCTCAAGCTAAAACGCGCGAGTGAGTGACGCCGAAGGCCTGAAAGTGCCCGTGAAGTTCGTGCGGGAGCGAGCGCTCTCGCCGCAAGTGAGCTTGCTGGAGCTGCGAGCGCAAGCGCCTGCCCTGATCGAATGGCTCCCTGGGCAGTACGTCGAGCTGTTCGTGGGCGCCAGAGAGCAAGGCGTGCCGTACTCGATCGCCTGTGCAGCGGGGGCGACGGGCGCGATCGAGCTTGCCATCTCTCGCGAGGCGAACGCACCCTTGCTGGCGGCGGCGCGCGACGGGGAGCCGCTTTGGGTCTCTCGGCCTCGTGGCGTTTTCACCTGGCGCCCGCACGCCGGCGGCTCGCTGCTCGTGGGGATTGGCACTGGGCTCGCCCCGCTGCGCGCGATGGTACAGGCAGCGCTTCGCGAACCCGCCCAGGCGCCGCTGACACTGCTCTTCGGCGCACGCCGTGAGGAGGATCTGCTGTTCAAGGAGGAATTCGAAGCTTTGGCGCGCGCACACGCCGCTTTTCGCTTCGAGCCGTCGCTGTCTCAGCCGTCGGCGACGTGGACTCGGCGGTGCGGGCGCGTTCAGCGGCACCTCGGACCGCTGCTCTCGCGCATGTCGGCGCCACGCGCCTACGTGTGCGGGAATCCGGCCATGGTAGCGGAGTGCGTCGCCGCGTTGAGCTCGCAATTGGGGCTGGAAACGGCCGCGATCGCGAGCGAAGCGCACTGAGCGTTCACGGCTCGAGGGCGTTTGCAGCTTGCTCGGCTCGGCCAGCGACGCTGGAGACGTTTCGCAGTCCTTTCATCGCGTCCACCGCGCTGTCACGTGTGTCCGGCACTTCCTCCCTACGGAGGCCACGAAGCTTTCGTCGTGGTCCACGAGGCTACGATGGAAATTGCTGTCATATCCGATCTGCATCTTGGAACCGGGGGCGCCGCCGACGGGTTTGGCCATTCCGATTCCGAGTTTCTCAAATTTCTCGACTTCCTAGAGCGGAATTTCGAGCGAGTCGTGTTGCTCGGCGACGTCTGGGAAACTCTGACTGGCCATTGGCCGTTCGATCCAGCGGCAGAGCTCTATGCCGCGCGCGAGTGCCACCCAGAAATTGCGCGCCGCTTCGAACGCGAGCGCTACGTCTATGTCCACGGCAATCACGACCTCGTGGCAGGCGCGGTCGATGGCGCGCCCGACGAGTTCGTCATTCAAGCTGACGGCATGCGCCTGCTCTTCACTCACGGTCACCAAAATGACAGCTTGATTCAGTGGCGCCGCTGGTTGTCCGAGCTCGGAGTCTGGCTGGGCGGGTGGATTCGGCGGCTAGGCCTTGCGGCAGTCTACCGCTTGTTCGCGAAGCTCGACGAGGGGCGTGGGGGCGTCTCGCTCGATGGCGGCCGCTGTGAGTTTCAGCGCTGGGCCATGGGCGCCGCGGCCTATCGGGATGCCGACATCGTGGTGACCGGCCACACGCACCTGCCGACGAGTGAGGAACACGGCGCACGCCTCTTTCTGAACAGCGGCACTTGTAGCGAGCGAAAGATCAGCTTCCTGAGCCTGGACACCCGGCGCGGCTGCTACGGCGTCCACGCCAGTTATTGAGCCTGCAAACCGGGTCTTTTAATCGAGCCCAGCTTGGGGGATCCTAGCCGGGTGAGTGACACAATCCGTATCGACCGTTGGCTCACGGCGGCCCGTATCTACAAGTCACGCACGCAGGCTCACGATG
>JAEUAF010000811.1 GCA_019695485.1 Sorangium sp. | reverse complement strand
CCGCGCCGCGCCGCGCGAACGATCGCACCTTCGTCGATACGCGCCGCCCGAGCGGCCCGCCCCAGGGCGCCCCACAAGCCAACTCTGGCGGCCAACGCCGAGCGTTTGGCGCTCGCCCCGAGCCAGGCCAGCAGCGCTCATTTTCCTCCGGTGGCCGTGGCACTTTCAATCGCGGCGCAGACGCTGGTCGCTCCAGTTCGCGCGGCCGTGATTTCGCACCGCGGGACGTCGAGTCGCGCGCGGCCTTCGTAGCTCCGCCTTCGCGACATACGGACGAACAGGTCGCGGCATCGCCGTTTTCCGTGCTGGGCCTGGTACCAACACTGGTGCGCGCGGTCATGGACGAAGGCTACGAGACGCCAACGCCGATTCAGTCCGCAACCATTCCGAGCGTGCTCACGGGTCGTGACTTGCTCGGTTGTGCGCAAACGGGCACCGGGAAAACCGCAGCATTCTTGCTGCCAATCCTGCAGCGACTGGCCGCGACGCCGCTTCGCGGCCGCTTGCGCGCACTGGTGCTCACGCCGACGCGCGAGCTCGCCGCGCAGATTGCTGGGCGCGCCGCCGCATACGGTCGCCACGTCGGTCTGCGCCACGCCGTGATCTACGGCGGAGTCAGCCAACGCGCGCAGGAGCGTGAGCTCGACCGCGGGCCGGAGCTGCTCGTCGCGACGCCGGGCCGCTTACTCGATCTGTTCCGTCAGGGCCTACTCGATCTGAGCGTGCTCGAGGTGCTGGTGCTCGACGAGGCCGACACCATGCTCGATATGGGCTTCATCCACGACGTGCGCCGCATCGTGTCGGCGATCCCCGCGGTACGCCAGACCCTGTTGTTTTCGGCCACCATGCCGAGCGCAATCGAGGCGCTGTCCAAGAATATCTTGAAGGACCCCGAGCGCGTGTCGGTGACACCGCAGGCGACCACTGCGGAAACGGTCGAGCAAGCCGTCTACTTCGTACCCAAGCCAGACAAGCGCTTGCTCCTCGAGCGCGTCCTAGCGACAGTGGGCATGGAACGCGTGCTCGTATTCACGCGCACCAAGCACGGCGCCGACCGCGTCGCGAAGCAGCTCGTGCGAGCAGGCATCGAAGCCGCGGCGATCCACGGAAACAAGTCGCAGAACGCGCGCGAACGCGCGCTCGAGGGCTTCCGCAAAGGTACCACCAGCGTGCTGGTGGCCACCGACATTGCAGCGCGTGGCATCGACGTGCGCGGCGTGTCGCACGTAATCAACTATGAGCTCCCCGACGCAGCCGAAAGCTACGTGCATCGCATCGGCCGCACCGGTCGAGCCGGAGCCGTCGGTCGAGCCATCTCCTTTTGCGATCAGGAAGAGCGACCCCTGCTGCGCGACATCGAGCGTCTGATTCGGCAACGAATCTTGACTGGCGATCTCGCGGCCATCTCCGGCGGCGCCCTGACCTCCGAAACCTCGGCGTCTGCGGCCGGGCTAGATCTCGCCAGGCAGGACCGCGCGCGGGAAGCCGGCGCCTCGCATGAACAATCTGGGAACTCCGGGCAACGCTCGGGCCCGGGCCGCGGTTTTCCGCAGGGGGAGCGGCGATCGACGCACTTCCGGCCGCGAACTCGCGGGCACTGAAGCCGATACTCAGGCCCTCTGCCACGCGACGAAACATCGCGTGCGCGGGGGCCTCGCCCCGCGGCGTGAGCCTGCGGGGCGCTTCGGCCCTCAGAATTTGTACTCAAAATTCGTCCCGCGCCGCCTGATTTCGCGACGTTGAAATTCGCGGTTGAGCTTGAAGAGGGCGGGATGAGCTTGCGAACTCGTGAAGCGGTGTTTGCGAAGTACTGGTAAGCTCACGAGCGTATATGCTCGTCCGGCAGGGAGCCCCCCAGTAGAAATGCCGCTCATCGAAGTGACCCGTGAGCGCTTCTCGATCTCGAGCGACCCGGCGCGACTCGACGTCGACGCGATCCACGCCTTCCTTAGTCGTTCGTACTGGGCGAAGGGGATCTCTCGAGAGCTCGTCGAGCGCGCATTGGCAAACTCGATCTGCTTCGGCCTCTACGAGGACACTCGCCAAGTCGGCTTCGCGCGCGTCGTCACCGATCGCGCCACCTTCGCGTACCTGTGCGACGTGTTCGTCGTCGAGGAGCTGCGTCGCCAAGGCCTCGGTAGCTGGCTGCTCGATGTCGTGCGTTCCCACCCGGATCTCGCGAGCTTGCGTCGCTTCCTGCTCGCCACGCGCGACAACCATGCGTTCTATCGACGCTTCGAGTTCGAATCGCTGAAGTTCCCGGAGCGCTTTCTCGAAATCCATCGCCCGGACGCCGTCTCGGACACGCCGAGCTCGACGGACGCGCCGCGCGCTCACGGCAGCACCGAGGTGCGGTTTCTGGAGGCCACGCTGGCCCCACCCTCGACGGCGTACATCACGACGGCAGACTTGCGTGCCCAGAACGCCCATCCGTCGGACGTTCCGTTCGAACCCAAGGAAGTCCCTTCCTGGCCCATGGGTCCGATGATCCAGAGCCCAACCTCGACGCGCTTCGTCAACGAGCACGTGGGCGTGGTGCGCGTACGGCCACTCGCCGAAAGCGAAGGGCCGTTGCTGCGGGAGCTCAGGGTCGGCGCCTTACGCGACTCCCCCCACACTTTCGGCGAGCAGCTCGAGGACGCGCTCAATCGACCGCAGCACGAGTGGGTCGATCAAGCCCGCGCGCTCACCGATCCGGCGGGGCCGCGCGTGTTCATCGCGGAGGTCGACGAGTGGCCGGCTGGCTTGGTGCTCGCAGTCGACGACCCATTCGACAGCGAAATCTGCCGCGTCGGGGGCATGTGGGTCGATCCAACCAAGCGCCGCCGCCGGGCGGGGGTTTGCATGCTGGAAGCGGTCCGCGCTTGGGCGCGCGAGCGCGACAAACACCGGATGCGCCTGTGGGTTCACGAAGACTCGCCGTCAGCGCGCGCTCTCTACGAGGCCTTCGGCTTCAAGTACACGGGTGCGCGCAAGCGCTTCCCACGCGAGCCCAACCGCGAGCTCTTGGAAATGGATCGCCGAGTGGAAATGTCACCGCCGCCAATTCCAACCGAGGTCGGCGAAGAGAAGACCGAGGAAGCCCTCGACTCGCTGCCGAGCTCGGCGCTCGAAGTGGATAGCAGCGGGTCTTAGGGACCCTAGTTCCAGCCAAGGCACAGAGCGGGCGTCGGGCTCTCGCAGTCCGAACTCCCCGCCGCCGAGCACGAGTCGACCCCGGGCCCGCCTTGCGCCATTCCCGCGGCGCCGATGTTCGCCAACACATCATCGCCCTCCTCGCCGAAAATCTGGGATAAGTGCGCGACGCCGTCGCCGGTGATGCAGTCGTCGCCTGCCCCGCCCGCAAAATAGGTGCCGGTTCCTTCGAGCCAATCGCGGCCTCCGTAGCCACGGAGTTCGTTGTTGCCGGCGTAATCGTAAAGATGATCGGGGCCGTCGCCGCCGTAAAGCTGGTCGTCCCCGCCACAGCCGTCGATGCTCAGCGTAAAGCCCGCGTAGTTGATGGGACGATAGAGCGTCGGCACGCCTTTCACGGTGAACTCGGTCGCCACGCGCAGCACGATCAGCGTTTGATCGAGATCGTTGCCGAGCAACGTGGAGTTAGATGGGAGGTGCGTCATGCGACGGTATGCATACGCGGGGTCGTTCGGGGTCGGCCAGTACAAGCCAACCTCTCGATATTCATCCCCCTCCGGAACGAGCAACACGATCGCTCCTTCGAG
Source organism: Sorangium sp. (assembly GCA_019695485.1). Classification (GTDB taxonomy): domain Bacteria; phylum Myxococcota_A; class Polyangia; order Polyangiales; family Polyangiaceae; genus PMG-095. The sequence goes on along the minus strand of JAEUAF010000811.1, from coordinate 6,127 downwards.
CGGCCTGCTCGCAAGGAACGCCGTGCCGGCCGGCATGACCGCCCAGGTAGGCCCGAAGTAGCCCGCGTCGCCCGCCCGCAGATCGGAGCTGAGCTCGCATCCCGCGTGGGGAGCCGACGGCGTCGCGGCCAACAGGACCGACGTCGCGCACAGAAATGCGGTCGAGACAGCGAGTGCGATGGCGTGCTTCGGCATACGACTCGGGCAAGTCTATCCTAGCCCCCCGCGACTTCCCAAAATGCCACAAAAATAACGACAAACACCGCTATTTGGCGGACTGGGGCCGGCGCGCGCGGGGCGCCGCGGTCACGCTGCTGGCCGGCGACGCAGGCTTTTCTGCGCGCCGTTTGGGGCTGAGTTCGTCGAGCGGACCGGGGCACAGCGAGCGCAGGCGACACGCGCCACACTCCCGACCGGCGTATATGCGATCGAAGCGCAACTGAGCCGCATCGAGCAAGACATCATCGTCGGTGACCAGCCCGAGCTCGAAGTTTCTCCGCCCATCGCTCTTCGCGCCGAGACCTGCACCCGTGAAATTCGCGCTACCAAGGTACAAGAACGCGCCGTCGACCACGATGAGCTTCAAATGCACGCGCGGACAATGGCGAAGCTCGAAGCGCCGCGACGCGAGACCTCGCCGTTTCGACAGGGACGCGCGGAACGGCCGTGATGGCAGCGCTCCGTGCAAAATGCGAATTTCGACGCCCGCCTGCACCAAGGACTCGAATCGCTCGAGGAGCGAAACGTAGCGACCCCGCGCGCGTGCCACCGAACCGATCGGCGCCTCGATGTGCACGTCCTTCAAGTTCGCGGTCGCGATCCAAATCGAGACCTTGGCCTGACACAGGGCTTCGAGCACCACGCGCTCATAGTGACTCTTGTCGAGAATCAGCTCGACACTTGCGTTACGCCGCTCTGGGCGACTCGGCCGCGGCACGGCCGCCGAACTGGCTGAGCGCCGCCGGGAGCCGGACGGTGCGGCACGCTTCATCTCGGCAGCCTACACTCTGCCGCTGGAACAGCCTGCGGGAAATCCGCGACCTAGAGCGCGACAACCACGGCTCCAGCGTTGCCCTCGCGACTCGAAGCCGCGTCGGACGCCGACCGAAGCTAGTCGATCGGGCTAGGCGGAGCCCGTGCCCGCGCCAGCCAGGCCGGAATTGCGGTCTCTCGAACGGGCGACGCATCGCGCCATCCAACAGCAGCATTCGCCGGAATTTCAGTCTTGGTTGAGCGTCAAACCAAGCGACCGACGCGGCGCACCAAGGCGAACTCGCCATTCCGAGCGCTGCGAGTCCAAAGAACCTCGCCGCACGCGCGAAAACCAACGAGCACCCGCAGGCTTTCTCTGCACACGATGCCGAAAGCGGGTCACTTCGTCGGGTGCGACGCAGAAGCTCGAGTCTCGGCGTTGTAACCGTTGCCAATCTGCTGGCACCGAGTCGTCGCGAGACGGAAACCTGAGGGCTTGTTGGAGTGGTTGAACCGCGCGCGAAACTCGCATTGTTCGCGTGCGAAGTGAGCCGAGAGGCATCACACTTTAGATTGTGGTTTCCTTCGCTCATAACTTGCTGGTGCTCTCCGACGTGCACCTGGGGAGCGACTTGGTTCAGCACGCACAGCCCGATGCGCCGCTGCGTGCTCGCGCCAGCGCACGCCGGGAGCGCGACCTCGTCGGCTTTCTGGATTTCTACCGGACGCACCGCAAGAACGGGCTCGCTTGGCGGCTGGTGATCGCCGGTGACTTCATCGATTTCGTCGGCATGAGCGTGCTGCCGAATGTCGCGTACGAAACCACGCCCACGGAAGAGGAGCTCGCACACGGGCTCGGCGGCGCGCGCGACCACGCGCTCGCCAAGCTCCGCCTGTTGATGAAACACGAGTCCGCGGTGATGGCGTGCCTCGCGAACTTCATCGCGGACGGACACTCGCTGGTCATCGTCCGTGGAAATCACGACGTCGACTGGCACTGGGAAGTCGTGCAAGAGGAATTTCGAAGTGCGCTCCGCGCGTTGCGGGCGTTCCCGGCCGAGCGCCTCGAATTCGCGCCCTGGTTTTACTACGAAGAGGGCCGTATCTTCATCGAGCACGGGCACCAATACGACGCCTATTGTAGCTTCGAGCACGTGCTCCACCCGGTGTCGCCCGCCGATCCGCGGCGCACCGCGCGTTCCTTGTCGGACGTCTTGCTCCGCCACGTGGTGCGCCCAACGCGCGGCATGACCGAGGCCGGCCACGCGGCGGCGGGGATCTTGGACTATGTGCGCTTTGCGATGGGGCTCGGCGCACGCGGTATGTTGCGGCTCGGGCAGCGCTTCGTGTTCGGCACGCTCGAGCTCGTCACACTGTGGCGCGAGCATTTGAGTGAGGCGGCCGGCTGGGTGCGACTCGAGCACGAACGCAAAATGCGGCTCTTGAGTCGAATGCATCGCATTCACCTCGACAAGCTGAAAGCGCTCGTGAAATTGCAGCGACCTCCGATTACGAAGAGCCTCCCAGCGATCTTGGCAAGCGTGATGCTAGATAGGATCGTGCTCGGTGTCGCCGGCCCGCTGTCCGTGCTGTTGGCCCTGTATTGGGGGCCGGATGGGCTGCTCGGCTGGGGCATCGCACTCGGCTTGGTGCTGGCGACGCTCGGCCTCGGATACCTTTGGCGACGGCTGCGCGATACGCTCGAGCCGAGCGCCGAACTGCGCGAGCGCTCGGCACGCGTGGCGCGTTTATTCCCAGCCGCATTCATCGTGATGGGGCACACGCACCTGCCCGAGACACGCGCCACGAGTGAACAAACGACATACGTCAATCTCGGCGCTTGGGCGGAAGACGAAGTCGAAGACGGGCTTCTGCCCAATCTGCCCGCGACTCGCACCCACTTGATCGTCGCCGATGAGGACGACAAGCAGGTCGCCCAACTTCTCACTTGGAGCCCTGAAGGACCGACGCCGTTCGTCCAGGACTCCCCCCCTGCCCCGAAGGCCCAGGAGAACGGCCCCGATAGCTCGCTCGAACCGACGTAATGCGCGGCGCCACGCCCGCGGGCGACCGCGAGCCCTATCCGGCTGGCTTCGTGCGCCGGAGTTCGCCCGTATCCGGCTGGAGTAGCGCGTCGAGCGCGGAAGCGACGTGCAGGCGCTCGCGGCGCGGAACACCGAGAGAGGCGAGCGTGCGAAGGAGATTGCGCTGCTCGACGAGATCGCGCGCGGCCCGCTCGGCCAAGTCAGCGCGCAAAACCCAGGGTCCTAGCGGAATTGCTCCCAAGGCGAGCCACGCGGCAAAGCTCAGATTGCCGCGAGCCGCGGACACGGGTGGGCACGGAGAAGGCAGCTTGCTTTCCGCATAGAACGCCGCGACGAGGCGCGCGCGTTGCTCGCGTGCCGCTGGCGTCGCTAAGCCCCGCACGTCGACGCTGAGCACTCCGATGCGAACCCCTTGACGCTCGAGCAGGCTCTGCGAATCCGAATCCAAACCGACGCTGCTGCCCTCGAGATCGCGGCGCAGAGCGGTGCCGAGCCCTTGCTCGAGCTGATACGCGAAGGCGCGCAACGCCGCGCGCTCCGATCGCCCGAGTTCCCGCAACGGCAACAGGAGCCGCCCCACCCAGTCCCGAGCAAACGCCAATAGACGGCGCCCCAAGCGGAGTCTTAGACCTGCGCCGAGCTCCTCCAGCGCCAACAGGCGCACGTCGGGCAAGCTCAGCGACGCGCCGCGCACGAGTCGCCCCAGGCGCGCGCCTCCGCCACACAGGAAACCCTCGGCGTCGAAATGGAACGCTTCGTGCGGCGCATCGATCAGCGCCTCCAGCTTGTTCTCGGGCAGGTCCGCTGCCACGGCGTGCGAGCCGCCCGCCAGCCGTTGCTTGAGACCGTCGAGCACCAGGAAGGGACGAAACGCGCTGTCGTTGTCGCTGGGCGGCTGCGCGGCATGGCGTCGCAGCGGGCGCGGACTCGAAATCTGCCGCGTGCGGGCGCGCCGCTCCACGAAGCGGTCGACCAACGCGGCGTGCAAGGCATCGCTCAGCCGATCCTCGAGGGCGCCGAGCTCGGGTTGGATGTGATTGGCGCGAGCCACCCACGCGCTCTGATTGGCGACGAACGCCCAGGTGCGCAGCCGCGAGATGCGTGCCATCAAGGCGTCCGCATCGCCGTCGAGGCGCGTAAACTCTTCGAGCTGTCGCTGCAAGAAGTCGGACGACAGCGGCCCCTTCTTGAGCTCGGCCCAGATCAGGCGCAGCAGATCGAGATGCACCTCGAACAAGATCCGACGAAAATCGGGGATCTGGCAGACCTGCCAGAGCAGCTCGACCCGAACCGGCGAGTCGAGCTCGCGCGCGAGCGCGCCGTCTCGCAGCAGGCACTCGAGCGCGCGCAGGTCTTCGGCGTTGGGGACACTGCTGAGCACCGCGCGCGGTGGCGGCGCGCGCAACGAGTCGAGCAACGCCTCGGGCGTGGAGAAATCGAGCTCGGAGTTCCGATAGCGGACGCGGCGCACCGACTCGAAGGCGTGTGACTCCACATTCAGCGCGAGGGAGCGCTCGAACGCGAGCGGCAACAGCGCGCCGAAACTGCCATCCCGCGAGAAGCGGCCAGCGCGACCAGCCATCTGCTCGATTTCTGCCAGGTCGAGCGCGCGCGGGCGCCGCCCGTCGAACTTGCGTAGTGACGCGAAGGCGACATGTTCGACGTCGAGGTTGAGGCCCATGCCGACAGCGTCGGTGGCCACTAGGGTATCCACCTCGCCGGACTGAAACAGGGCTACCTGGGCGTTGCGCGCCCGCGGTGACAGCGCGCCCAACACCAAGGCCGTGCCACCGCGCAGCGCGCGCAGCCGAGCCGCCAGCGAATACAGCTCCTTCAAAGAAAACGCCACCACGGCGCTGCGCGGCCGCAGGCGCGAAAGCTTGCAGCTGCCCGCAAAGGTGAGCTGCGAGAGCCGCGGATGCTGCTCTTGGTGGGCCGCGGGCACGAGCTCTCCGATGACCGAGCGCATGGTTCCCGCGCCCATGAACCAGGTCTCACGGCGCCCGCGCGCGTGGAGCAGACGCTCGGTAAAGACGTGCCCGCGCTCGTCGTGGGTCGCAAGCTGCACCTCGTCGACCGCCACGAAGTCCACCTCGCGCGCGAGCGGCATCGCTTCGGTCGTGCACACGAAATAGTCCGGGCAGAGCGGCACGCGCTTTTCCTCGCCCGTGATCAGAGCGACGCGATCTTCCCCTACGCGCGCCGAGACCCGATCGTAGATCTCACGCGCCAGGAGCCGTAGCGGCAGCCCAATCATGCCGGAGCTGTGCTCCAACATGCGCTCCACCGCCTTGTGCGTCTTTCCCGTATTGGTCGGACCTAACAGCGCGAGACTGCGTGTGGCGTCCGGCGGCACGCGACTAGCATGCCAAAGTCTGCGAGCCGAGGCCACCGCACCCGCTGGTTTCTCGCTTCTTTCACGGGCAGAGCTCGGCCCTGCTGCCGATCATCAGCGCAGCGCGCGCAAGAACGGGCCAAAGATTCCGACCAACAGGTTGGCGACCTCGGGGTATTGCGCCGCTGCCACGCTGAGCAGCGGCACCACCGCCCAAGCGAACAAGCGTAACGCGAACGCGCTGTCGAGCGTGAGCTCGTTCGGCGACGTTCCCGCGATATGGCTCATCAAGGTGTTGCGATCCATCTGAATGAAGATCGCGAGCCCCGCTGCGACCACCGAGCCCATCACTACCCAAATGAAGGTGAGCAGCAAGCGATAGGGCTCGAACGGATAGCTCGTCACAGCCAAGAGTAGCAGCAGCGCGCAAGCAGTCAGCACGGAAAGGAAATAGCGAAATTGACGCACGTGTCTGTGAATCAGCAAAGTGACCACGGTTGCGACGAAGGTCTGCGCCGAGCGCAGCCAGGCAAGCTCGTCCGTCGAATAGCGGAAGCTCATCGGGCTCAGCGCATCAGCGAGCCCGTCCTCAGCACTCTTCGAATCCGTGTGTTTGGGTTTGGAGGGCGCTCGCTCCACCGGCGCGGGGCCACTCGAGCGAGCTCGCTCCGCTAAGGACGCGGCTGGCCAGGAATCTTGAGGCACAGAAGCTCGCTCGCTGCCTCCGAGCGTGGTGCTCGCGTGGGTCCAATCGGCGCCCACCGCGTTTACAGGC
>JAEUAF010000793.1 GCA_019695485.1 Sorangium sp. | reverse complement strand
GACCGCGGCGACCGCGGCGAAGCCGAGTACCACTTTGCCGCCGCCGCCTTCGGCGGCCGCAGGCTGCGCGGCGACGGCGGGTCGCACCGGGCGATTCGCCGGGAGCGTCTGAGCCAACTTCGCGTGCGCCGCGGAAACGGGCTTCGGCGACGGTACAGCCTTCGCGGGCTCGGCCTTGGCTGGCTCAGGCTGCGCCGGGATCGGCGCCGGCCGCGGCTTGGAGGACGCAGGACCATCAGCCGCGCGTTCCGCGGCAGGCATGGCGCGAGTCGGCTCGTCATCCCCCAGCCCGGCCGCCGAAAACGGCACCTTGGCAGAACTCGCCGCGCTGCTCGCATGACGCGACGACGGCTGCACCGTAGAAGTACCGACCTCGTCGAGCGATCCGCCGGCTTCACGCAGGGCGTCTTGCAACAGCTCCGCCGCCTGCTTCATGACCGTTCGGTCCTCGGGAGGCGGCATGTCGTCGAGGCTGGACTCCGGGAAGAAGCCGGCTTTCGGCTCAGCCTTGGGGGGCGCGGCGGAGCTCTCGGGCGTCGGACCCGGCGCGCCCGAGCCCATCGCTCCAAGCCCGATCATGGTCTGCTTGCGCGCCCCGCCCGCCTTCGCCGCAGCGGGTAGGCTGGGCGTGGGCGCCCCAGCGGGCTTCGATTCTTCTCGTGTCGCTGCTGCCGCGGGGGCTTCTGCGCCGCCCTGATCGAAGTTGCTCTCGGCTTCGCCGCGCGCCAGGACGAGCTGGTCGATGACCTTGCGGGACTCGTCGTCGATCTTGATGAACTTGACGCCCATGCCGGAGGGGCGAACGTCGGACGAATCCGACGCCTCGCGCTTCCACACGACGCGTCCGACGCCTTGCATCACGCGCTGCTCAGCCGCGATCTTGACCTCGAACTTGAGCAACGTGCCCGGGGGGAAGGGCGACGGCGTCTTGATGAACATGCCGCCCCGACTCACGTCGTGGGAGTGGTGCTCGATGAATTCGTCGAGAGTGGCGCTCTTGTAGCGCACAGTCATCGTAAGCACCTTGGCGCGCGGATCTTTTCGGGTGTCCTGAGTCATGGAAGCCTGCGGGGGGAGCGCGCGGCCGTTACCGCGAAAGTCGCCCCAGGGGTTAGTAGCCACCTATGGTAGCGGACGGATTTCTTGCTGGCCCAAGTAGTCGATCGTTTCTATCGTATCCCGTATTCCGCTATCATCGAAATCAGTCACCCTCCTTTCGTCATGAGCCCGCCGGATCCAGCCTTTTCTGGGCACTTTCGTGCCATGGCACGCCGTAGCGTTAGCCTACATGCGACCGTTATTGCTGGAGGAGGGTCCTGGCAACGACCGGGTAGGCTGGTCGACCTGGGCCTCGGCGGGGCGCGCGTCGCCCTCACCGATGGAGTCCCCGTCGGCTCCCCGGTAGCGCTCGTCATCGACGCACCCCATCGCTGGGACCCTTTGCGTCTCGACGGCGAGGTTGCCTGGCTCACGGAACAGGCGGGCGGAGTCCAGGTCGGCGTCCGCTTCCAACGCCTGTCGGGCCCACTGCTGCGCACCTTGGCCGAACTCTTGGAAGCGGCCGCGTTCGGCTGAGTCGCAGGGCCGCGCTGGGTTAGGGCGCGGGCTCGCCACGCAGCGCGCGATCCTCGAAAAGCAGCATCTCGATCGCGCCTGGGCCGCGGTTGAAATCGTAGTCGTGGGGACCCACCACCACGTCAAACTGCACCGGGACACCCGCCGCGCGCATCGACTCCGCGATCGCCGTGTCGGCACTCAGGAAAAAATCCTCGTCACTCGTCAGCAGGCGGAACACGAGTCCCGGATTGTCGACGCGTGCGCGCCGTGCGCGCTGAGCGATCTCGCCTGCCTTGTCGCTATGAAACGCGGCCTGCAGCCCGGAGATCACGCCGAACGCGCGTGGCCGAAGCAGTCCCACGCTGAACGCAGCCCGCCCCCCGAGACTCACCCCATCAATGGCCGTCGTCGCGGGCGTCCCGAGCGCGGGCGTTTCGCGATAGACCCGGGGCAAGAGCTCATCGACCAGGAAATGCGCGAGCGGCGGAGCTTTCCCGAACGGATCGTCACCTGTGAGCATGTCCGGCGTGTACGGGCAGACGATGATCAGCCCGCGATATGGTTTGTCCTTCAAGGCCGCGTTCAATCGGCTGCGACGGGGCTCCTTCACGAACTGCTTGAAGTCCTCGCGAACGAGCGGCGGGTGCGCGAGCCGCTCGATCACCCGCTGGAGCTCATAGTCGTCGACCCAACCGCGCGCACCGCGCTCGGGGCCCTTCAGAGCCTCACCCCGGCCGTGCATGGTCATCAGCACGGGCAATTTTTCACCCGCTGCGTGCTCGGGGATCAGAACCACCACGTTCATGCGGCCGACCGCGGTCGACTCGTAAACCCAGGTGCGCTCTTCCGCGGGCACGCGGCTACCAACCGGCGCTGCCGAACTCGGCTCGGGTCCTGCGCGAGCGAGCGTCGGCATCGAGGCAGACGCGACCTCACGCGACGGCAGCACGCCTCGGGTCGAGGCAGAGGACGCGTGCGAAGGCGCCCCCTTCGATTCAGCCCGCGAACACGCAGAGAGAGCAGGCCATCCAAGCGAGAGCATCGCCACGAGAGCCCAGCCGCACTTCATCTATAGCGATCCTTGGCGCGCCGAACGGCGCCGAGCACGGCTTGGGGCGAGCGGTCGCCTGCAAGGTCTTCGGCCACTTGCTCGAGGATCTCGGGGCTTTGACAGCGCATGAAGGGATTCGTCGCTCGCTCTTCCGCGATAGTGGAAGGCACGCTGGGTTCGCCGCGCGCGCGCAGCGCGGCCACGCGCTCGGCTTTGGCTCGCACTGCGGCGTTCCCGGGCTCCATGTGCGCCGCGAATTCGAGATTCTTGGCGGTGTACTCGTGACCGCAGAATACGCGCGTAGCATCGGGCAACCGGGCCAGCTTCTCGTTCAACGAATCGTACATTTGACTCGCGCTGCCCTCGAACAGACGCCCACAGCCGGCGACGAACAGCGTGTCTCCCGTGAACACGCAATCTGCGCCGACGTACGCGACGGCACCCAACGTGTGCCCGGGAATGTGGAGCGCGCGGAACTCGAAACCGCCGACGTCGAAGCGCGCGTCATCGCTGAGCCCATCCGTCAACGCAGGCAACCGACCGCGATCGGTCCCAAACGCGAACACGCGAGCGCGCGGGAACTCACGCACCAGCTCCTCATTGCCGCCCACATGATCCGGGTGGTGGTGCGTCGACAAGATGGCGACGAGCTCGAGCCCCGACCTTTGGAGCGCCGCGCGCACCGGCGCGGCCTCACTCGCGTCGACCACGACCGCTTGTCGACTCCCCGGCGCCGTCAGCACGTACGCATAATTGTCGGACAAACAGGGCACGATTTCCACCTGCATAGGCCGAGCCTAGCACCCAACGCCGGTTCCCAAGAGAGATCCCCGCGCGCAGCATGCGGGCCGCTCACGGGGCGTGAGCGCCCTGGCCGAACCCGCCCTGACCCCAAAGCGCCGAGGTTTTCGCGCACGCCCTTGCCGGCTCGGGGGACTCATGCGAGAAACCGGCCCCACCAAGCGCCCCTAGCTCAGCTGGATAGAGCGACGGCCTCCGGAGCCGTAGGTCATAGGTTCGAATCCTATGGGGCGCGCCAATTTACGACGTCTGCGACTACTCCCTCGCTGGCTCCAGAAGGCCGGGAACAACAAGCGCCAAGGCGCCGCTGCAAGAGCTCACGCACGGCTCTCGTGGGTGCGGAGGCAAGGGCTCGCTCTCGATGCTGCGCAGCAACTTCGAGATTTCCGGCGCGTCGATGGAGGTCACCCAGGACGGCATCCCAGAGGTAGGAGCCGGCTAGCCACGAAGGCGGGACGATTCCGTCGAGGACGGCGAGCCCGGCACAGGGTCCCTGCCATTCTGCAGTTGCAACTGCCCGATTCAACGTGTGCAGGGGCGAGGGGGCGACGCGCTCCAGGATCGCATAAAGCTCGGCGATCTCCCGCCATCGGGTCTGTTCGAAGGACGGCGCGAAGCAATGCTCGGCGGCGATGCCCGCTTCTGCATGGAAGCGAGTGATGACCTCGCCGCTGGCAGCGCGAGCGAGCCACTCCGCCCCGACACCGATCCTGTCTCGATCCCAGAGCGACCGATCTTGTTCTTCCAACAGCAAGAGCCCCCCATCCCCGTCGAGGCGTGCAGCTAGTCGCGCCGCGTGGAGGTGCATCAGCGCCAGCAGGGCGAAGGTCTCGGGCACTTCGCCCGCCGGGTGCTCCGCTAGCAACCTGGTCAACCTGATAGCCTCTTCGCAAAGCTCGCGCCGTATCGCAAGCTCTGCGTGCGCCGACAGGTAGCCTTCATTGAAGAGGAGGTAGAGGACCTCGTGCACGCTCGGCAGGCGCGAGCGGAGAGCCCCGAGCGGCGGCGTCTCCACCGTCGGGGATGTTTCGCGCAGGCGGTCTCGCGCTCGGCCCAAGCGCTTGTGCACATTGGCTTCGCTGGTAAAAAGCCGCAGAGCGATCTCGCTCGCGCTGAAGCCACACAGTGTTTTCAGGGCCAACACCAATCGCGATTCGGGCGGAATTGCCTCGTCACAGCAGATGAAGAGCATCCGCAGCAAGTCATCCCGCACCTCACCGGGGAAGTACGAAGCGTTCGGGTCGTCGCCATCCCCGCCGATCGCAAGAGCCGGCTGTTCTACGATTCGAAGGCGGCCGCTTTCCCGACGCAGCTCCCCAATCAGCTGATTGCGTGCCGCTCGATAGAGCCACGCACCTGGATCGCCAGGCAGGCCCTGCGCCGTCCAAGTCGACAGTGCGGTCATCATCGCGGCTTGCACCGCATCCTCCACGAGTTCGAGATGACGCACGCCGACCCTGCGCGCGAGTACGGTCACGAGCCGACCGTATTCGTGGCGGAAGAAGTGTTCGACGAGAGCCGGCGCCGTCAGGAGGTCGACAGCTCCCTAACCTCGATGCTCGAGCCTGGGCTCATCAGTCCGGGACTCTCTCTCGCCACCTCCAGCGCTAGCTCGAGGCTATCGGCGGCGATGATCATGAACCCGCCGACGACCTCTTTGACCTCGACAAAAGGGCCATCGGTGACGCCCGTGGAGCTGAGAATCTTGCCTCCTGGCATCAGCTTCCCACCCATGTCCACGAT
>JAEUAF010000500.1 GCA_019695485.1 Sorangium sp. | reverse complement strand
TCCTATACGGCGCTGGCGGCCGCCTTCGCACTCGGGCTCTTCGCTCGTGCGCACTGGCGAGACGATCGGCAGCCGCCGGACGTCCGGGCCGAGGTGCTGCGGCCGCGACGCGTGCCGGTTACGAGTGCAGACCCGCAACCCAAAACCGCCGGGACCCACGAGTCACCGACGCTGGCACCAGCACCACGTGCGGTACCCTCTGCGCCGATGCCGTTCACGCCCAGCGAATCTTTGTGTCGAAAGTGGTCGGGCACGGGCAAGGTCGAGCAGGCGATTGACTGTTTTCGCTCACTGTCGAAGACCGGGACCCCCGTGGAGGCAGAGGTGGCGCTCTACGAGGCTGCGCGTCTTTGCGCGGACAGCCTCAAGGATCCTGCCCGCGCGCTGGGCCTGCTCGACGAGCACCGCAAGCGTTTCGAGGGTGGGCCGCTGCGTGGCGAAGTCGCCTGGCTGCGCATTCAGTGCTTACAGCGCGTGGGGCGCACCGAGGCGGCGCTGGCGGAGAGCGAGCAATTGCTGAGCGGGCCCGAAGGGCGCGCTCTGGCCTCCGAGCTCCACGTGCTGCGCGGTCGCCTGTACGACGACACCCTTCACGACTGCTCACGGGCTCTGCAAGAGTTCGTAGCGCTCGTGGGTGAGCCTGGGCCGCGCGGGGATGAAGCAGAGTGGCGTCGCGCGCGCTGCCTCGAAGCGCTCGGCAAAGGCGACGAAGCGGCCTCTGCCTATGAGCAATACCTGAAGCGCAGCAACGTCTCGAAGGCGGTCGAAGCGCGCGCGCGCTTGAGCGAGCTTCGGCCCTGACCGATGGCCTGAAACGGAGCAGCAGGGGTTCCATGGAGGTCTCGAAATGGTGGCGTGTCGTGAGGGCCTCATGATGGGCGGCGCGGAGCTCGACCTGCCGTTCGAGACTCGGCTCATCGATGAGTGCGCCGTGGGCGACGCGCCGGCCTGGCGAGAACTTCACCGGCGCTACTTTCCGATTTGCGCCGCATTCCTGCGCAAGCTCGGCGTGCTCCCGCACGACGTCGAGGACGCGACGCAGGAGGTATTCCTGCAGGTCCACAGGTACTTGCCGAGTTTCCGTCGCGAGGCAGAGCTATCAACCTGGATCTATCGCATTTGCATCAGCGAGGCTCGCGTCGTTCGACGACGCGCTCGCGTGAGTCAAGCACTGCGTCGGCTGTTGTCTCTCGAGCGCGCAGAGACCTTGGTTTCGTCCCCAGGGTTACCCGAGGACGTCGCCCGTTCGCGCGTCGAGCGCGCCCTCGATGCGCTCTCGAGTGGGGAGCGCGACGTGTTCGTGCTCTACGAAATGGAGGGCTTGCCAGGTCGACAGATCGCGGAGATCCTCGGCGTGCCGGAGGCCACCGTGTGGCGACGCCTCCACTACGCGCGCCGCTCATTTCGAACAGCACTGGTCGGAACCGAAGCTCCGCCGCCAACGGACTCGCCCGCGGCGTGAGCTGTGCGCCGGCATTTGCCGTTCCAGACCGCTAGCGACTCTCGACTCAGATCCCGTAGTGCTGAATGATCTGCGCATCGGCGCCCGCGGCGGGAGCACCGGCGGAGGGGCCGCAGTTCGCGCCAATGCAGCGCGCGCGCCGCGAGCCCGCTTTGGTTCGCGCGGGAGCACGCGAAGCTTTTTCAGCCGGCGGCGGCGCAACAGCGACGGAGCCCGGCGCTGCACCGGCGTTGCTCACGGTTGTGCCCGCCGGCGCGGCAGGCGGCGCGAGTAACGATGCGGCCGGCGCCGCGGGCCGAGCAGGCGCCAAGGCGGGCGCAGGAGCGGCCGCGTGCGTGCCGCCGCCCTGACTGAACGCGGCTAGCGGCCGATAGAACTCGGCTAGCACCGGCGAGAGACCGCGCGCGTACCAGCTTCCAACGCCGAGCGCTCCGAGTAGAGCGCAAGTCGCCGCGAGCCAACGCCCGCTGCGCCGTCGCACCGGGGGCGGTTCCGCCAGGAACACGTCGGTCGCGGCAGGTGCCGTCGTCGACGCATGTTGCAGCGATTGAAGACCCGTCGCGGATGGCGAGGGATCTGGCGCCACGCTAACGAACGGCGCCGGAACCGGCGTGCCTTGCTCTTCGCGAGCGGCTGCCTGCTCGAGCGCCTGCGTGACGCGCAAATGGCGCTCCAAAAGCGAGTCCTGACACACGTCCCGGAGGAAGGTCCCGACCTCGATCTCATGCGCCAAGTCCACCGCGGCGCTAAGCTCATACAGCATCTCCGCGGCAGATTCGTAGCGATCGCGAGGATCGTGAGTGAGCGCGCGCATCACGACCCGCTCGAGCGCGGCCGGATAGCGAGGATCGGCTGCGCACGGCGGGATGACCGGCGAATTTCGAACGATGCGGTCGAGCGTCTCGGACGGCGTGCCCGAACCAAAGGGATGACGCCCGGTGCTCAGCAAATAGAGCGTGATGCCGAGCGAGAAAATATCCGCGCGCCGGTCGACGACGCCGCCGCGCGCCTGCTCCGGCGCCATGAACGCGAGTTTGCCGGCGACGAGCCCCTCTTGCCCCGCCATCGGCGATCCCCGCCGCGCTTTCGCGATGCCGAAGTCGATCACTTTCACGGTGCCGCTGGCCGAAATCATCAGGTTGTGCGGCGACACGTCGCAATGCACGAGACCGAGCGACTCGCCCCTCGCGTCATGAAGCTCATGTGCGCCGTGGAGTCCGTTGCAGGCCTGAGCCACGATTTGGGCGGAAATCGCCAGCGGGATTCCGCCGCGCGGGGCAGCGCTGCGAATGAGGGCTGTCAGGGACTCCCCCTCGACCCACTCCATCACGACGTAGAGGACGCCGTCACGCTCGCCGAGGTCCAAGTACTGCGCAACGTTCGGGTGCTGAATTTGTGCGGCGAGACGCGCCTCAGCCAGCAACATCGGCTCGAGGCGGTGCACCTCGGCTTCGTCGGCGACCAGGGTCTTGATCGCGACGAGCTTCTGGAACCCGCGCGTTCCGCGCAAACGCGCAGCCCAGACGCGGGACATTCCGCCGCGAGCTACCGGCAGCAACAGCTCGTAGCGGCCAAACGCTTCACCGACTTGCAACTCCTGTAGATTACGGCTCATCAGCTCGAAAAACCAAGTGTCGTCTTCCGCAATGTGAACGAACGCATGGCCAGCGTGCGAGCTCGCGTGCTTCCGTTTCCATTCCGAGCGGCCGGATCGCGCAGCGCTTAAGCAACCGCTGAATCCCTGCACAGCTGGTAGCATTCCATCCCACCGCGACGTATCGAGGATCCATAACCGTGTTCACCCCCAGCGCCGCCACCTCCGCGCCCAGCGACTCGCATCCCCAAAGCCCCGGCGCGAGCGTCTTCTATCGATATCGCAGCGCAGACGGACGCATCGTCATCGTCGACTCACTCGAACGAATTCCAAAAGCGGATCGCGGACGCGCGGAGCGCGTGGAGATGCAGGCGCCCGAGGCGTCGCGCTTTCCGGTCATCTCGAACGTCGCCGCGGGCATGGACTGGCCGTCGTTTGCCACCGGCTTTGGTCTCGCGCTCGGCATCGCCGTCGTGCTGTCGTTCGTTTCACGCGGCTCGAGCCGAATTCTGGGCATGTTGGTGCTCGCCGCGCTCCTGATCGGCGGCGGCGGCGCCTATTTCGGTTGGCTGCATCGCACAGCGGGAGGTCAGGGAGACAGCACCTTCGCGACACCCCAAACCTTGATCGAAGATGCCCAACGTGCCGTCGACAAACTCAAACAGCACGAGAAAGATCAAGACAAAGTGATCGAGGACGCGCAGCGCGAAGCGAAGTGACCGGGCCCTAGAAAAGTCTGGGGCGCTCGTCAGACTCAGGACACTACGGCGCGGTGGTTCCGATGGTGATGACCTCAGTCGGTGCGTCGAGCAGAATGCCGCTGCGCCCCTCGGTTTTCACCTTATGCGAGCCGGTGTCCACCACCTCGGCCACCACTTCGATGGCCACCTTGGCCTTCTCGAACGTGCGCAACGCCACGTCGAATCCCGTCAGCCCAGGGATCACTGGCGGAATCCACGGCGCGACCAAGAGGTCGTGGTCCGAGTGATTCTGAAACGCGAATGCATGGTTCACGAAGGCGACAGTCGCGTCAGACCCGGGCGGGGCATCCCCCAGGGGTGCCGGCGGCATCGCCTTCAAGTTCATCGCGGTGGCGAAATCGCGTGCCATCTCGTCGAGGTCGTCGAACGTAAAGGTGCCGTGTCGCCGTGATGCCTCGCCGGTGCCCGCGGCGTCCATGGCATACAGATAGTCAATACCGCTCAGGTTCGGCAGATACGTGCCACGATCGGCGTCGATCAGTTGGAGCCCGGGAAAGTACTTTGCAAATTCGTTCCAAGGGTCGACCAGAACTTCGACGGTGTGAGGCTGATCATCGAGGTTCGTGAGCGTCCAGCTGAGTTGCACGCGCACCTCGTCGAGGCGCACCCATGGCGCGTGCCCGTACGGATCCATGGGCTCGCCGTCGACCGCGGCGCGCTGCGTGGGACTGGGAGCAAGGATCGGTAACTGGGTCCCGATCCGCACCTCATAGAGCGTGAGCTCTCCATCGTCGTAGATGGGAGCCAGGGATTGATCCATCGCAACCTGCACGCTCGGCATCGTCTTCTGCTCGGTGTTGCTCGAGCACGCCACGGCCGAAAGCAGCGCCGTCAGACACACACCGAGCACCCGCAGCCGCTGGCTCAGCTTGGGGGCGAACTGCCCCGGCGCGGGGCACAGCACCCCCAACTCGGACAGGCAATCACCGCGGAAGTCGCTGGTTGTCATGGCGCCTTATGCACTATGCGACGCTCGTGCCAAGCTGACACTAACGTTTGCTTGGCCGAAACACGAACGGGAAGCCGGCGTTAGTCGGCTTGTCCGCGCCAGGAAATTGCAGGCGACCGAACTGGCGCGTGATACAGCCTTCGACTCGAGGGTTCGAGAGCGACGAGTTCGAAACGCTCACGCTGGTCACCGAGCCGCTCGGACTGATCGAGAAGTTCACGGTCACGCCGCCCTTCAGGGTCGGGTCGCGCGCCGCGCCGATTTCGTAGCACGCAGTAAAGGCGCCCATCCGCGACATGACGACGCGGCGGATCTGCTCGGGGCCCAAGCCTTGGCCCGGCTTCGCGACTTCCTTGCTAGCTAGTTTGCGCTCACCGCCGCTACCGGCACCTTCGCCAGCGCCGAGCCCGCCTTTGCCGTTGCCACCGAGGCCACGCCCGCCCGGACCACCGCTGCCCGAGCCGAAACCGCCACCTTTGCCTGGGCCCCAGCCGGTGTCGAGCGTGCCCGAGCCGAACGGAACGCCGTCCGGACCCACGCCACCGCCACCCGGACCACCGCCCTTCAACGCGAAGCCGCTGCCCTGTCCGAGCACGATGTTGTTCGACTTCAAACCGCCGAGTGCATCCGCCACCGAGCTGATCGTTCCGAGCGTCTTCTTCACCTCTTCGCCCACGTCGCTCGACAGCACTTCGGACATGCCGCCAAGTCCTGCGTGAGGCTCGCCCGTTTGCTCGGTCTTCTCCGCCTTGGCTTGGCGCCCGAGTTTGCCCTCGGCGCCTTGGATCTTCTTGCCGCCGCCTTGCTCTTTCGGATCCTTAGCGCCCGGATCCTTCACGCCCTGGCCCTTGTCGTCCTCTTCCTTGCCGACCTGTGGCTCCGAGAGCAGCTCCTCGGGCTTGATGTTGAATTGCAGCGCGAGCTCGGCGTCGGTGGTGAGCTCGAGAGGCTTCGGGATCATGGGCGGCGTCGTGATCGCCCAGATCAGCGCCAAGCCGCCGCCAACCGCGAGGCACGAGAACAAGAACGACAGCACCATCGGCCACCCGATGCGGCGTCGCTTGCTCATCGCCGGCGGCGCGTCGGTGAACTGGAAGAACACCGAGAAGCTGCCGTACTGAATTAGCCCCCAATCCCCGGCGACGATCGGAATAGGCGCGCCGCTGCGCGCCAAGAGCGCTGGGTTTTCGACGCGGCCACGCAGATGAAGCTCACCGCCGGTCGCGCCCTTGGCGTCGAGCTCCCAGCCCGTACCGACAGCGCGGATCGGCGAGTCCGCGAGATCCGTGCCGTCGGGCTTCGCGATCACCGCACCTTCCGCGTCGCCAACCACGAGTGATTGACCGGAGTCCAACACGCGCGTCGCGAGCACGGTGGTTCCCCAGACGGCCGCGGTACGCAAAACGATGGGGTTCGTGGCTGGTCTACTCATCTGAATGCCGAATCGTTGCGAGAGTCCGATAACTCTCCGAGAAAGGATCGATGACCGAGCGCCCCGGCGTCGAACTCGGCGCGCACCCGGCGCAAGAAGTAGATGAGCTGCGGCGACTTCTGCCGACCCTCCACTTCGATCGCGCCGAACTGATACGTCTTGACCCCCTCAGGCCCCTCCTTCTCCTTCACGGGGACTTTAGCGGCGGGAGCATCCGTGGCGGTGGTGCCTGCCGCCCGCACCTTGGACTCTGGCTTGGACTCAGGCTCTGGGGCTTTGGAGCCGTCCTCGATGGGCGCACTGGCCGCCGAGTTCTCCGGCGTGGCCTCGGGTTCGGGCGGCTTCTGCGCCTTTTTGCCAGGTTTCGCAGGCGCTTTGGGCTGAGCCTTGGCAGGGCGGCCGCGCGCGGGAGCCTTGCCGCCCTCCGCGAGCGCCGCGGGCGAGAACGTACCCAGCGCGAGCAAAAGGCCGAGCCCAAACGACCACTGTTGGATGCGGGTCACGATCGACAAAGACTATCCTGTGGTAACCGGTAGCGTCCACCAG
The DNA here is from genome assembly GCA_019695485.1 of Sorangium sp. Lineage (GTDB taxonomy): Bacteria > Myxococcota_A > Polyangia > Polyangiales > Polyangiaceae > PMG-095. Next base: position 449 of record JAEUAF010000500.1, on the reverse strand, counting down.
CCCGCAAAGCTTCAGTCGCACTCGCGCTTCCCCGAGGTTTTTCGGGCCAATTTTCGATAAATGCGGCCTTTCTCGCACCTGCACGCTGGTTCAGGTAGAGAACACACGCATCACGAGCTTGCGCAGATAGGGGCCATGGACTAGTTTCCGCGCCCCACTCCCATGACCTACGCAGTCATCCGCACCGGCGGAAAGCAATATCGAGTCACCGCGGGCGACGTTGTCCAGGTGGCAACGCTCGCGGGTAACCCCGGCGAAACGGTGAAATTCAACGACGTGCTCCTGCTTGGGGGCGAGTCGGTCACGATTGGCAAGCCGACGGTGGCTGGCGCCGAGGTCGAAGGCGAGATCGTCGAACACGGTCGCGGCCCGAAGCTCATCGTGTTCAAGTTTCGCAAGCGCAAGCGCTCGCGGAAGAAGGCCGGTCATCGCCAGGCGTTCACCGCCGT
>JAEUAF010000499.1 GCA_019695485.1 Sorangium sp. | reverse complement strand
CGCGCGGGACCCGCCTCGTGATCTTCCTTCTTGCTTCGGAGCGAGCGCGGGTAAGCATGCCCTGCTGGAGCTTCCTTCCAGCGAAGCGCTGCTTGCGGATGCCTACCCTTCATCGTGGCGAGTACTTTTCGGTTCAACACCACCTCGCCTCGGCCCACGTACGCGTCATTCGTTCGGAAGCCCCCTTCGAATCGGTCGCCGAGGCCGTCAAGGCGCTCGGCGCGTGTCGCGATGCGATCTCGGGGCTCTCGTTAATGCACCACGGGATCTTGTTCGATTGGCGCCGCAGCCCGATCTCGACGGACCCCAATCTACACAAGGCGTTGGCCGAGCAAATCGACGACATAGCCGAGCCATTCGAGCGGCGCGCGATATTGCTCGCCACTTCTGTCGGCACGATGCAGGCAGGCCGCGTCGGTCGCACCATGGGCAACCAAAAGATGTCCGTGTTCGACGATGAAGCTGCCGCTGTCGAGTTCGTGACGCAGCGTTGAGCGGTGCGCTGCCCTGCCTCACGCAGCGGCGGTGCGGCCGCTGACCTTGCGCCACGACGCTCGGTCCGAGACCCGGCTCCACCACGACAGCACGGCCGGGTGCTCGGCAACTTGCTTTTCGACTGGCGTCAGCAGCGCGTACTCGAAGTACGGCATAAAGCAGATATCGGCGAGCGTGAAGGATTCGCCCGCCACGAACGGGTGCGCGGTGAGCTCCTTGGCGAGAATGCCTAGAGCCTTGTCGAGACTGGCCGCCGAGTGGGCCAGAGCGGCCGAGTCCTGTTCGAACTTCAGGAGATAGTGATAGACGAACCTCATCGCGTGAGACGAAAAGTTCGCGCTCTCGATGCTCATCCACTGATCGACGCGTGCTCGACTGCGCAGATCACTCGGCAGCAGGCGGCCACCCGCTTTCGCGTCGAGATAGCGGCACATGGCATGTGTCTCATAGAGCACGAAACCATCGTCATCGAGTGCGGGCATCTGACCAAACGGCTGGCGTTGCAGGTGGGGCTCTTGCTTGTGCTGGCCGCCTGCAAAATCGACCGCCACGAATTCGAAGGGCGTTTCGAGTTCGGCGAGAGTGGTCAATACCTTGCGCGTGTTGGTGCTGCGAGCGTCCCCAAAGATCTTCATGCCACGAATGTAGCGCACGTCCCCGCAATCCGGTGCTGAATTTCGGGCCCCCAGAAAGCGCACTCGTGTAGGGGAGTTCCCGAAGCCAGCGATTCACTAGCGCGCTGTTCCGCGCAGCGCCGGCAATCTTCGCCAGGCAGCCTGCCGGAATAGCGAAGGCAACTCTGTCGCACAGCTGCGCACCCGTGCCTTGCCAGGCTGACTTGGCTGCGTCGACCGCCCTGCAAGTGCGTTAAGACTCGAGCGCGCGCCGCAATTCGAGCGCGAGCCTTTCGTACGAAAATGGCTTCATGAATAGACCACGCAGCCCGAGCGCGCGCACCTTCTCCTGCGTCAGCCCACCGCTGAACCCGCTCGCCAGGAACACCCGCGCGTCGGCCTGCGCGCGCAATACCTGCTCTGCGAACTCGAGTCCAGACATTTGGGGCATGGTCAAATCGGTAATCACTAGGTCGAAATCGCGTGGCCCCGCGCGAAACCTGGCGAGCGCGTCGAGCGGGCTCGCGAAACTACTCACGCGATAGCCGAGCCGCTCGAGCACGAGGCGCATGGACACGCCGACAGAGAGCTCATCGTCGAGCAAGAGGATGTGTTCACCGGCGCCGCGTGGTGGGAGATTAGCGGTCACTACTGGCTCTTCTTCGCCGTCGATGGCCGGGAAGTACAAGCGAAAACAGCTCCCTTCGCCGACGCGACTCGTGACCGAGATGGCGCCGCCGTGATCGCGCACGATCCCGTGCACCACCGCCAAACCGAGGCCTGTTCCCTCACCGGGCCCCTTGGTGGTGAAGAACGGCTCGAACATTCGGGCGAGCGTGGCCTCGTCCATCCCATGGCCGCTATCGGCGACCTCGAGCATGGCAAAAAGGCCCGGCTTGAGGTTGGGGTGAAGGCGCGCCATCGAATCGTCGAGTTCGAGCCTCTGGAGCTTGATCGTGAGCACGCCAGGGGCGCCCAGCATCGCGTGCGCGGCGTTGGTGCCGAGGTTCATGATAATCTGGTGAATTTGCGTGGGATCGCCCAGGACCACTGGCGAATCCTGATCCACCAGACACCGAATCTCCAAGGACGTCGGCAATGACGAGCGCAGCAGCCGGCTGGCTTCCTGGACAACGGAGTGAAGCGCGATCGGGCGCCGCTCGGGACGCGCGTTTCGCCCGAACGCGAGGATCTGTCGCACCAACTCCTTGGCTCGTGCGCTGGCCTGCCGAATCTCGGTCGCATATTCACGCACCGAGCGCGGATCGTCGGCGTCGATCACGGCGAGGTCCGAGTACGCCAAGATCGCCGTCAGGATGTTGTTGAAGTCGTGCGCGATCCCGCCGGCCAGCGTGCCTAGCGCCTCGAGCTTTTGCGCCTGCACGAGCTGCATCTCGAGTTCGCTCTTCTCGCGCTCCATCCGGCGCTGCTCGGTCACGTCATGAAACGCAAGCACGGCACAGCAAACTTCCCCGAGCTTCAGGCTCTCCGCGCTCACCAGACAAGTCCGAGCTTCAGCGCCCCGCGCGCGCACGTGGTGCTCGATCGCCGGCAACGGTGCGCCCTCGCCGACACAACGCAGGACGCGACGCCCCGCCTCGGGCTCCAGCCAAAAATCCGGCAACAGGTCGGACTCCGAGAAGTCGAAGAGCTCGAGGCTCCTGGCGTTACCGTCCAGGATGCGCCCGCTCTCGCACTCGGCGATCATCATGGCGACCGGGGTGGCTTTGAAGATCTGGCGCGCGCGAAGCTCCGATTCCTTCAGCGCCTGCTCCGCGAGCTTGCGATCGGTAATGTCGCGCGCCGCGTACAACACGTGTGTGCAGGTCCCGGTGGCGTCGCACACCGGGGTCAACACGGTCTCGCCAAAGTGGGGCCCGCGCGGCGTATCCGTGCGCTCCTCGAGCGAAAGCGGAGTCCTCGACTCGGCGACCTCTCGATAGCGGGCGAGGAGCGCTTGCAGCGCGTCCGGCGCGAACTTGAGGCGCAGACCGACTTCGTCGAGCGTAGAGCCCTGGAGGTCGGCTAGCGCGACATCGAAGCCCAGGCTGCGCAGCGTCCGCATGTACTCTGCGTTGGCCGCGACGAGTCGCAAGGTGGGTCCGGGCTCGACGCGGAACAGCACCATCATGTCGCGAGTGCCGTTGAAGGCGACGGCGAACGGCTCGACGGGCTCACTTGGTTGCGCGCCTCCGCCCACGGCTTCTGCGTCGATTGCCGGCACGATGAGCGAAGCATCTCAAACTCACGGGCGCCGTGGAAGTCACCTGCTCGATGCAGTGAGATGAAAGCGCGCGCCCCGCC
>JAEUAF010000483.1 GCA_019695485.1 Sorangium sp. | reverse complement strand
CGTCCCAGAGCTTCTCGTGGCTCTTGCCGATCGCTTCGGTACCCAAGCAGGGCTCGGACATCGCCGTGGCTTCGAACTTGGCGTTCCAACGGCTGCAGGCCGCGACGAATCCCCAGTACACGCTCACCACTCGAATCGAGGGCCAGTGCCGCCAGGATGTGCTGCTCGGCGCTGGCTTTGGTGGCTCGGCGTCCGCTTCCGGAGGCTCGACGGCAATCGGAGGTTCGCCGTCTGGTGGCGGAGTCACGGTGGAGGCCTCTGGCGTGGTCGGCGCCTTCGAGTGGACCGTGATCTCGCTCGACAAGAGCCTCGCGAATCCGGCGGACGCGGCCACCAGCTGGCTGACGGCCAACGGCTACGACGTTCCGACCGGCGCAGGGGCCTTGCTTGGTCCGTACTTGCAAGACGGGCTCTACTTGCTCGCCCTTCGTCTGACGAAAGGCGCGGACTCGGGCTCGATCCGCCCGATCGTGCTCACCTATACCGGGACTAAGCCTAGCATTCCGATCAAGCTCACCGCGGTCGCGGCCAATGACGACATGGGCGTCATGACCTGGGTGCTCGGTAAAACGCGGGCCGTGCCGCAGAACTACCTTTCGCTCGAGTTGAACGAAGCGCGCATCAATTGGTTCAACGCCAACAGCACCTATAACGCCGTGGTCACCGAAGCCGCGAACGACGCGGGCGGCCAGGGGTTCGTCACGGAATTTGCGGGGCCGACCAGCCGCCTCGCAAACGTGGTGTTCAGCGCCTCGGACGCTGCCACCTGGGCTTCCTTCAAGAGCCAGGTATTCGCGAGCTTCGATGACTTCTTCCAGCTAGCGTATGGCTATTACGGGGGTTGGGACGGCTTCTGGGATGCGACGCGCGCATCGGTGACCCTCCCCACGGGCGTCGCGTTCGAAGATTTCAAGCTTTGCCCGGGCTGCTACTCGGGACAAATTCAGTTCGCGCCGTCGGTCTATCTGGCGGCCCTCGACAAGAACGTGATTCAGCCGCTAAAGAGCGTGCAAGATCTGATCGACCTTCACCCTGAACTCCCGCGCCTCTATAGCACCCTGTCCGCGGACGAGATGACGCTCGATCCTGCCTTCGCATTCAATGCGGATCTGCCCGATGTGAGCAACCAGCACACCGCGACGCGCGTCATCGAATGCAACCCGAGCATCTACCAGTACCAGGCCTCTTGGCGCGTGGAGCTCCCGCAAGGGGACATCGTGCGCGGCACGCCGGCGGAAGCGAGCTCACTCACCTGGCCCACAGGCGTCGCCGGGCTGCCCCCGAATCGGCGCATCGTGCGCGCCGCAGAAACCGGCTCCGGCCGCGTCATCGAAGACAACGCCGCGGTCATTGCGACGTCGCTCGGCACCTACAACGCGAGCGTACCGACTGCGTCGACCGGCGGCGCCATCTCGACAGGCGGGGTCGGCATGACAGGCGGTGCTTCACCCACAGGGGGCGCCCAAGCCAGCAATGGCGGCACGGGTGGCGGTCCAGCGGTCGCGGGCGCCGGCGGTGCCACAAGCGCTACGCCGGCGAGCCACGACGGCTGCAGCACGGGCGGCGCCGTTGGCAAGAGTTCGCTCGGTGGTTTGTTGGCAACGCTCGCCCTGGCCGCCGCGGCCATGCGACGCCGACGCCGGAGTTAGTTCGCCCAGGCAATCACCTGACAGTAATGTGACGGCGTCCGCGCGCCAACACGCCCATATACATCGGGTGATCCAATTTCGCTCAGTCTCCGCCTACGTGCGAGAGATCAAACCCCTGCTTTCGCCGATAGCCTTCGAGCCAGCGCGGTCCCGCCTGCTCTGGCTTCCGCTACACGTGGCGATCGTCACGCTCGCGATGCTGGCCATCGCGAGCGGGCGGCTCACTGCCTGGCTCTTACCGGCGGCCTCGCTGGTGATCGGATTGTCGTTCGCAGGGCTCACGTTCTTGGCGCACGAAACCATGCACGGGGCGACGCTGAGAAACCCCTTGCTGAGGCGTGTCGTCGGGTGGCTCACCTTCCTACCCTTCACACTTTCGCCGAGGCTGTGGGTGGCTTGGCACAACGGCGTGCACCACGGAAATGCCAACAGCCCCGGGCTCGACCCGGACGCCTACCCGACACTCGACGAGCACCGAGAGAGCCGCAGTGTTCGCTTCGCCACGGATACGTTCGGCGTCGGCAGGGGTCGCTTGCTCGGTCTGCTGGGGCTGCTCATTGGATTTTCGGTGCAAAGCGCGCACATGCTCGCCGTCTCCGGAAAGCGTGGCTATCTCACGCCGCGCGAACATCGCCTCGCCTTGTTGGAGACCTCAGCGGGGGTTTTGGGCTGGGCGTTGCTCCTAGCGCTGCTCGGTCCCTGGCACTTTCTGTTCGCGTACCTGATCCCGCTGTCGATCGCGAATGTGGTGGTGATGGCCTACATCTTCACGAACCACGCCCTGAGTCCGCTCACGAGCGTGAACGACCCACTGCTAAACTCGCTGACCGTCACCGTGCCGCGCTTCGTGAACTGGCTCACGCTCGGCTTTGGTTTTCACGTCGAGCATCACTTGTTCCCATGGATGAGCGCGCGCCACGCGCCGAGCGTGAGGGCGCTAGTGCTCGCACACTGGCCCGAACGCTATCAGTCGATGCCATTTCATCGCGCACTGTTGGCGGTGCACCGCACGCCGCGCGTCTACGACGACGCCATCACGCTGGTCGATCCGGCCAACGGACGGCGCGTGCCAACCTTGAACGCCGAGCTCTTCGCTCGCGCAGACGTCGCGAATCAGTGGCAGCCCTCGGGCAAGATACCGGCATCAAAACGTCCGATTTGTACGACTTGAGCCGGCGCTGCACACAGCGTCTCCGACGCCTGCTTGTGGCAAGCTTGCTGTGGCAGGAATGAGCTAGCTCCTAACTTGATTGGGTTGGCGAATCTCGCCCCGCTCGCGTCCGTCGATTGGCAAGTCGCTTCGCAGCATCTCGATCGCAAAATCGATGCGTGCTAAGGCTCTGTGAGATTGGGGCTGGGTGAGTCGACTTTCTCGGCGCGACCACTGAATGACAGAAGCTCCCCCTCCGACGCCTGATTTTCGCACGCTGTTCGAGTCCGCGCCGGGCCTGTACCTAGTGCTCGCGCCCGACCTTCGCATCCTCGCCGCCAGCGACGCCTATCTGCAAGCGACGATGACGGCTCGCTCAGCCATCGTTGGGCGCCATATCTTCGAGGTATTTCCGGACAACCCGGACGATCCGACAGCCACCGGGGTGGCGAATCTGCGCGCGTCGCTCGAACGCGCGCTGCAAAATCGCGCGCCCGACGCGATGGCGGTCCAAAAATACGATATCCGGCGACCCGAATCGGACGGTGGGCGCTTCGAGATCCGTCATTGGAGCCCGGTCAACTCGCCGGTGCTGGATGCGGCGGGTGAGGTTCGCTACATCATCCATCGCGTGGAGGACGTAACCGAATTCGTGCGGCTCCGCGCGCAGCACCACGAGCGAGAGCGCGCCACGGAAGAGCTCAGGACGCGCGCCGGGGCGATGGAAGTCGAGATTTTTCTGCGCGCCCAGGAGCTTCAAGAAGCCAACCAGCGACTGCGCTCGCTCCACGACGACCTCGAGCAGCGGGTTCAGGTGCGCACCGCAGAACTCAAGCGCGCGAACGAGGAGCTGCGTCAAGAAATCGAGCAGCACCAGCGCACCGCTGACGCGCTCCGCGAGAGCGAAGTCCAGTTTCGCCACGCCCAAAAGATGGAAGCCGTAGGGCGGCTCGCCGGCAGCGTGGCCCACGACTTCAACAACCTGCTGTCGGTGATTTTGAGCTACAGCGTGCTGCTACTGCGCGACACCAAGCCGAGCGATCCCAGGTTCGAGGACCTGGCGGCGATCCGCAAGGCCGGTGAGAAAGCGGCTGGTTTGACGCGTCACCTGCTCGCCTTCAGTCGTCAGCAGGTGCTCGCGCCGCGCCTGCTCGATCTGAACCAGGTGGTGCAAGGATCCCAGGGGATGTTGGCGCGCCTCCTCGGCGAAGACGTCGAGCTCATCACGATTTGCGAGCGGCCGCTCGCCAAAGTGCGAGTGGACGAGGGTCAAATGGACCAGGTGCTCATGAACCTGGTGGTGAACGCGCGCGACGCGATGCCGAACGGCGGCAAGCTCACCATCGAAACGCAAAACGTGGTTCTCGACGAGGGCTATCGCGCCGCGCATCTCGACGTGAAGCCCGGGCCGCACGTCCTACTCGCCGTCAGCGACACGGGCGTCGGCATGGACGCCGACACGCAGTCGCGCATTTTCGAGCCGTTCTTTACTACCAAGGAAGTCGGCAAGGGAACCGGCCTCGGCCTCTCGACGGTGTTCGGTATCGTCAAGCAGAGTGGCGGAAACATCTGGGTCTACAGCGAGCCCGGGGCGGGCACCACGTTCAAGATCTACCTGCCGAAGGCCTCCGACACCGCACAAACCGAGCCCGCGCCACCTCAAACCATGACCCTCGAAGGCTCCGAATCGATCTTACTCGTCGAGGACCAAGAGGAGGTTCGCAAGGTGGCTCGCCACATCTTGGAACGCTACGGCTACCGCGTCTTCGAGGCCCGCAACGCGGATGAAGCGCTGCGCTTTTGCGAACGGCCCTCGCTTTCGATTCACCTGCTGCTCACGGATGTCGTGATGCCGGAAATCGGCGGGACGCAGCTGGCGGCGCGCCTGCGTGCCCTACGCCCCGAGCTCAGGGTGCTCTACATCTCGGGCTACACGGAGAACGCCATCGTACGTCACGGCATCCTCGAGCCGGGGGTTGCCTATCTTCAGAAGCCGCTCCTCCCCGAAGCCTTGGCGCGACGCGTGCGCGAGGTGTTGGACAGCGAGCTTGGCGTCAACGAAAACCCGACCTAAACCACCCGCCTGAGCGGACCTCGCCGCCCCCTTGGTACGACACCCGGAAAACGAATTCCCGGCTGTCGTACGGCGGGAACAGCCAAGGCGGCGGCAGGCGTCGCGCCCGATGGCGGCGCTACTTGCGCGCGGCCTTTTCCTTCTTCTTGGCTTTCTTTTCCTTGACGGTGAGCTTGGGCTTGTTCTGGGTCTTCGGCTTCTCTTGACCTTTGGCCATTTCGATTTCGCTCCTTGGAGGGTTACCCCGGGGGATGTTATCGAACTTTTCGGCGTGATGCGACGGCTTCGCGCACCAGGGAGGCAAGGTGCAGAAAGGTAGCCGGGTGGCCCCGGTGGAGCGCGGCGCACCCTAATCAAACCTCGCCGCCGGTCGTTCTCGTCGGGGACAGTAGCACCGACAATTTCCGGCAATTCGCGCGCAATTTTGGCCCATCACGACGCTCCCCTGCGCTTTTTGCGACCCTCCGCTGACGGCCCGGGCGATGCCCAGTCGAGCGCTGCGACCGAGGAACCGTCGATACTCGACAAGCTCCCGGACGGAGTATTGATCGTGGACGCGAGCGGCCGGGTGCGGGCGGTCAACGCGGCGTTCCTGGCCTTGGTCGATCGTGAGCCCAACTCGGTGCTCGGCCTCCCACTGGGCGCGCTGCTCGCGGAAGAAGAGGTATTCCAGCTGCTCGGCGTCGAGTCGTTGCTCCGAGAACCGACGATGCAAGACAGCAGCATCTTGTTTTCGATGGGAGACGGCAGCCCCCGCGCGCTGCTCGTCAGCTTCACGAGAGGTGCTCGCGACCAGGATACGCTGCTCGTCGTGCGGGCGCCGGGGCCGGTGCGAACCGAGCTCGAAGATGCGTCGCGCTGGATAGCGGCCGAGCAAGAGCGCGCCCTCGAGTTGCGTGCCGCGAACGACGCGCTCGCGATCAAGAATCGCGCCCTGCTCGCCGCGCAAGGCCAACTGGAGACAGCCTACGCGACGTTGCAAGCCGAAGTCGTCGAGCGCCAGCGACTCGAACGTGAGCTCGCGCTTTCGCACAAACTCGAGGCAGTCGGGCAGCTCGCCGCCGGTTTGGCTCACGAAATCAACACGCCGATGCAATACATCGGGGATAACCTCACCTTCTTCGGCGCGATGATCAGCCAATTCGTGGGCTACGTCGAAGACGTGCGGGCGGTGGCATTACGCGTGGATACGACGCCGGCAGGTCAGGCCGCGCTCGAGGAGGCCGCCGAGCGAGCAGACCTCGAATTCGCGCTGGTCGAAGGCCCCAAAGCCCTCGAATCGCTGCTCGCCGGAGTCGATCAGGTCGCCAAAATCGTGCGCGCGGTCAAAGCCTTTGCGCAGGCCGACCACACCGGCAAAAGCGCGGTGGACATCAACGAGGCACTGCTCGACACCCTGGTCGTCGCCAAGAGCGAATATCGGAGCGTGGCGACCGTAGAAACGGACCTTGGCGAGCTGCCTCCCGTCAGCTGCGTGTTGGGCGCGATCAATCAGGTGTTCTTGGCCTTGATTGTCAACGCGGCACACGCGATCGCCGAGCGCGGTCGGGCGGGGCCCGGCACGATTCGCATCCGTTCGCGCGCGACCCCGGGCCACGTCGAGATCAGCATCAGCGATGACGGCTGCGGCATTCCCCCCGAGATTCGGCACCGCATATTCGATCCCTTCTTCAGCACCAAGCCGCTCGGTCGCGGCACCGGGCACGGGTTGTCGACGGCGCGTACGATCGTGGTCGAGGGTCACGCCGGCACGATCGACTTCGAGAGCGTCGTGGGCCAAGGCACCACCTTCGTGATCTGCTTGCCGAGCGATCCGCTGCCGCGGCAGCACCTTCCAAGCAGCGCGGCGCCGTGACGCACGCAGACTGGCGCGCGGGACAGAGCGCAGCACTGCTTACTGCGACGCGACAGATGCTGGCACCTCGCAGCGAATCGGCTCGCTGAGCTTCATGCGCTGCGCGAAGTTCTTCAAGCGTTCGAGTAGTTGCGGGGTGACGCGCTGACCACGCGCCACCAACACCATGCCCGCGTCCGTTTTGACCTCTTCGACCAGCACCATGCCGACGCTGAACTCGTTCAAAAACAAATTGCGAATCTCTGGCTGCGACGGGCGACACACGGCGACCACGGCCTCGAGCACGTTGTCCCCATACTGATCGCGCCGAGCCACGACCTCGGTGAGCGCGCGTTCGAGGTCGCCGCAACGCGCTTCAGCAGCGCCTAGGTCCTGCACGGCGCGCAGAACTCTGGTGCCAATCGGCGCGCCCAAGCCCGACGCCTTCACGACGGCGCCACGCTCCGCCGGGCTGCCCAGGTGCTTCAACACCTCACGCACGTTTTCGAGGCGCGGGATGTTGGAGAGAATGCGCTCGACGACGGACGGCACGCGCTGCAGCATGGCGCGCTCGGCGTCATCGAGCGGAGCGCCGGTATTGAGCTTCACCAATACGTCACTTGGCAACACGACGAAGCCGACGGAAGCCAACATCGATGCTACCTCCACGTGCCAAGCGTCCGCGATACCGAGGCGCTCGGCGATGGCGCGCGCGCGTTCGTGTTGGCGCGTGGCTGGGCCAAATGCCTCGGGGTGGGTCAGCGCCAGGACTTCCGTGAGCGCGCGAACGCTGCCGACCAGGGTTTGTTCCAGTAAGACACGCTCGCTGGTCACGAGCCGATACTGCAGAGTGGCCGCGCGCAGAGTCGTACTCAGGGTGTCGGGCGGGCATGGCTTGGTCAGAAATCGAAAGATGTGCCCCTCGTTGACGGCCGCGATCGCCGATTCGAGATCCGAGTGACCGGTCAGTAGCACGCGCACGGTGTCGGGCGCCTGCCGCCGAAACTCGAAGAGCAAGGCCGCGCCGTTCATCACGGGCATGCGCATGTCGGAGACCACCACCTCGAACGTCTCGCCCGCCTCGAGCCGTGAGAGCGCCGCCTGGCCACTCGTCGACACGGAGACGTCGAACCCACTGCGCAACACGCGCTGCAGGCCTTCGAGTACTTGCGGTTCGTCATCCACACACAAGATGCGAGAACGGGTCATCGTCGTAGCTCCGCGCCTTTGGCCATCGAATCCTGGATCTGCTCGCTAACCTTGGCGATTTTTGGCGCGACGCCGAGGGCGTCGAGCAACGCCGCCGGCGGAGGCCCACCGTGCAAGCAGACGCCCGCTTCGCCCAGCAACACTGAGCTACTCAAGGCATCCGCCAGGCGAACGGCCGCCACCACGTCGAGTCTCACGACCTTAGCCCAATCGCCGTGATGATGCGCGACCCCCTCGATCACGTCGTGAGGCAAACCCCACAACCCCAGCAAATAGGCGCCGACCTCAGCGTGGGTCGTGCCGAGACTCTCGCGTTCGACCTCGTACAGCGAGCACTTGAGGCGCTCGGCCTTGGCGTGGGTTTCGCGATATTCTGCGGGCATGCGACTGGCGAGTGCCAGAGATCCCAGCTCGTGGAGGAGCGCGGCCGTCGCTGCGACCTCGGCGAGCCTCTTGTCGGGCAGCAGGCTACGGGCGATGCGCGCACAGAGCAGGGCGCGCGCCTGCTCGCGTTCGAGCGCCGCAACGTCGGCCCCGCTGAAGGCCTGAAACATCGCCTGGGCCAGGACCAGGTTGCGCATCGTATTCATGCCGAGATAGCTGACGGCTTGAGACACATTGGCCATGGTGCGCGGCGCGCCGAAGAACGACGAATTGACGAGCTGCAACACCTTCGACGCCATCGCAACGTCGCTCTCGATGATGCGAGCGACACTGTCGACGGACGCTGAGTCGTCTTCCAGTGCGCGATTGAGGGCCATGCAGGCAGCGGGCAGGCTCGGCAGCGTGGAAACCCCGCCCAAACAGCTTCGAATATGCTCCGAGTTCAACAGACTCCGGAGTTCGAGAGCCCGGCCGATTGTCGACTCCAGCGTTTCCGGATCGCACGGCTTTGCCAGAAAGCGGTGCGCCACCTTTGCGGCGCGAGACGCCGCACCTTCGTCCATTTGGCCCGAAAGAACCATGCGCGTCGCTTGCGGCTGGAGTGCTGCCACGCGGCCGAGCAGTTCCGCGCCGTCCATCCCCGGCATCCGCATGTCGGAGACGACCAGATCGAAAGCGTCCTTGGCGAGCGCGGCCAGGGCATCCGCGGCGCTGGTCGCGAAACTCATGTCCCAGAGCTTGCGCTTGGTGCGCAGGCTTTGCCGCAACCCATCGAGCACCCGCGGCTCATCGTCGACGAAAAGGATGCGAGTCATCGCAATGTCGCCGCTCCGCTAGTGGGGCTCGGCGCACGCGAGAGTGGCCCCTCGCCCTCGATTGCAGCCCCCGCTGCGCCTTCCGCTGCGATGGGGATCCGGATCGTGAAACAAGAGCCTTCGCCCAAACGCGACTCGAAGCTCAGTGTTCCGCCGTGTTTTTGCACGATGGAGCGCGCGATGGGCAGCCCCTGCCCGGTGCCTTTGCCGACCGCCTTTGTCGTAAAAAATGGCTCGAAAATTCGGGACCTCAGCGCCTCGTCGATGCCGCCGCCGTCGTCCTTGATCGCGATCACGACGTCATCACCGGCGCGCGCACTGCTCACCCACACGTGCCCGCGTTTCTGCTGTTCGCCCCAGCGCGCGGCCACCGCGTGCGCCGCGTTGACCAACAGATTCAAGAGCACTTGATTGAGCTCTCCCGGAAAGCACCAAACTTCCGGCAGAGGCTCGAGAGCAAGCTCCACGTCCGCGACGTACTTGAGTTCGTTACGCGCCACGGTGAGCGTGGTGTCGATGCAGCGGTTGACGTCGGCGAGCACCTTTTCGGCTGCGTCTGGATGTCCGAAGGCTTTCATGGCCGCGACGATCTGCGCGACCCGCCGAATCCCTTCCGTGGTCTGTTCGAAGGCGCGAGGCACCTCGGTCAGCACGAACTGCAGCTCGACGTCTTCCGCGACCTCGTGAACGGCGCGCAGCGCGTCGGCGCAATCCTGACCTGAGTCGAGGGCTGCACACAACTCTCGACCGCGCTCGACCACCTTGAGCAAGTCCGCGAAGGCAGACTTCAGAAAGTGCACGCTGTCACCCAAGAATTGGATTGGGGTGTTGATCTCGTGGGCGATGCCGGCGGCGAGTTGACCGACCGCACGCAAACGCTCGGCCTTGCGGAGCTCGACTTCGAGCCGCTTGATCTCGGTCAGATCACGCGACAAGGACAGGTTTTGCTCGTGCATTTCAGTCGACGCGAGCTCAATCGAACGCTCCAACATGGCGCGATCCGAGTCGCTCGTCTGATACGCGGCGTCCACGGCGTCGAGAAACCGCGCGAAGCGCGGGTCCGCGGGGGGTTCACTCCCGAAGCACTTCTTCAGCTGACGTTCGAGAAGCTTGTGCACGCTAACGTTCCGAGATGGTCGTGATGGTCATCGTTTGGTTGTGGAGTTCACAGCGCGCGCTCGGGATGAAGGGGCACATTTCCCCGTAAGAATAGAAGCCGGCCAGCAGCGGATTCGGCCCCAGGACGCCGCGCACGGACTCTACCTCCTCTTCGACGCGTTGTTTTAGTACGAGCTTTCGCCCCACACAACTCACCAGCACCGCAATGTCCGCGTCATCCAACTTGGCGGCGCGCGCCGCGCCCCCGGCACCTTCCACCAAACGGTCGAAGTTCGCGCGCATCAGGCGCGCATGGTGTCCGGTGGGGACGTCCCCAGCGTAGGTTAGGCTTCGCGCGAGCTTGTCGACCGCAAGGATCGTGCGCACCACCCCCGGTTCTTCCCGAGTCGCGCGGACGGTCAGCGGAAACAGCAGGCCGCTCGCGGGAAGATCTTTGGCCTGCTCTCCGAGGTAGCGCTCGTACAAGTCGAGTGCGGGTTGACCGTCGAATTCGTACACCACGTTGCCGCGCGAGCGTGTGACACGACGTTCCAGCCCGAACGAATCCCAGCCGGCGAGCGACCCGAAGCCGATGCGCAGTGAATCACCGTAGAAGCCGACGCCGACCACGCCCTCGTTTTCCGCGAATTCGTCGAGACACGCATAGGTTCGTTCGAAGCGCGCGCCGTCCCCACACAAGCCACCCGTGACCGAGACCCCCGCCGGCAGCCCGCTGGTCATGCCGGAGACGAGCTCGCTGCCGTTCACGGAAAGCCCATCCGACAGCAAGAAGACATGTCGCAGCCCGGGCGAAACCAGGCCCTCAGCGAGCATCGCGCCCGCGCGAGCTGCGCTTCCTGCGTCGGAAAGCGCCACACGCGCACAGCGAACCCCAGCCGATCGGAACTCGAGCGCCGTGGCGACCAGGGAGTCGTCGAACACCTGGGTTCCGCAAATTTCGCCGGCAGTGCTTCCCACCACCAGCGCGG
>JAEUAF010000479.1 GCA_019695485.1 Sorangium sp. | reverse complement strand
GTAGTGGCGCGAGAGGAGCGGTAGCGGGCGCCGCTGCGCCGGGCGCGAGAGGAGCGGGAGCGGGCGCCGCTGCGCCGGGCGCGAGAGGAGCGGGAGCGGGCGGCGTCGGGCCCGCAGCTGTGGCATTCGCCTCAGCGAGCAACGTCAAGCAACCGAACACGAGCAGCGGCGCAGCACCCGCGCGAGCCAAACCCCAAACGCCGAGTTTCATCCGTTTCAAAGCCATTTAGTTGCTGGTCCCGCGCCGTCGCAAGCGAGTAATCGCCATTAGTCCGAGCACCGCGAGCCAAGCGAGCTCGCCGCGTTCCGATCCACCGATCAACTTGCTCTCGAAGAGCGGCTCCACGCACGAACTCGGCCGATTCGTGAACTTCGGCGCGAGCAAGGCATGCTCCACGCGCACTTGGTCTTCGTGCAGCGAAACGACGCAGTCAGCGCTCAGCGCTTCGCGCGGCAAGTCGAGATCGAAACGCGTGAGCCAGGTCGCCGCTGGGTGCATGCCGATCATGGCGGCCGAAATGTCGTCGTAGGCGCCGCAGGTGAACACGCTCGAGCCGAGGCTCGCCGCGCTCGGCGTTTGCTGCACCAAGCTCGAACTCTGCAAAGAGCTCAGCACGCTGGGACATGCCGTGGTGAGGTTGTCGTTGGCGAGGGCTTGCGCAAAGTAAAGATCCGCGAAAGTAGTGAGGCTCTGCGTACCCCGTTGCGGCGACGCAGCCGGCGCGGCCACTTGATAGAAGATCGAGAGGTTGTCGGCGTCGGTGTAGCTCTTCGAAAAGGCGCCCTGCTCCGCGAACGTCGTCAGGTAGCTAAATCCCAAATTCTTTGCGAGCGCCTTCTTACGCAGGTCGGCATAGTTCGAGGTCGCGCTCGAGAAGTCCCAACTCAGCGCTGCCTGATCCAGGGTTACTTCGTGCAAATCGGGGAGGCTGAAGCGGCCTTCGCCGATCACGTACAGCGTGATTTCGACCGACGCACCCACGCCAGCTGCCACCATACGCAGCGGCAGTGGCCCCTCGGGACCGGGCGTCACGACGCGCACCGGGGTCATCTGATTGACCCCCGCGCCGGGCGACAAACGCAGTGCGATGAAGTCGAAGCCCTCGCTCACGTACGCGGCGACGGTCGGCGCGATGTCGGGCGGCACGACGTAGCCGTGACTCTCGAGCCAGGCAGTCAGTGCGTCGCCGTTCGTCGAGTGCAGCGTGGCCGTGTCGTAAGGACCGATCGTTCCCTCGTGCACGACGGTTACGCCATTGCCCGGCGCAAAGCCTTCGCTGGTCCCCTTGTCAGAAGCAGCGCTCATCGCGCCACACGCGCAGCCGGTGGAACTCGAACTGGCACACTTGAGTTGGGGCGGGCTGATTCGCGTCGCCGTCACGCTATCCAAAGACTCGAACCAGGCGTCGCGCGAGGTTTCGATGAACGCCCCCGCTCGCACGGGGAGCACCCACGAGAAGTCCTGCGGCGGGCCGGCGTACTTGATTTGATCCCAGAGCACGCTGCGCGATGCCGAAACCGCAAAGGCCATGCGGTGGCCGGTGACGACCGTGGTTTCAGCCATCGAGGTGGGCTCGTGAAAGCAGCCTCCGCAAGCGGCAGCCACCCGAGGCGCCCCGAAGGCCACCCAGCATGACACCAATGTCACGATCCCTTGGACAAGCCGCTTTGCCATCTACCAAACTCCCGCGTCGATTCAGCCCTTGCCGCCTGGACTTCCCACAGCGCGCCGCCGGCTAAAGCAAGATACGCGCCCTGAGCCAGTTTGCCCAGTCTTCGGCAAGCCCGAGCTGGCGCCGCCTTCCCGTCCGATCGCGAACGACGAACGCAGAATGCGACCGCGCCACCCGAGACCAAATTTCGTCCGTTGGATCGCGGCGCGCGGCTTGCAGGAGGGCGTGCCAGACGAGCTATGGTGGGAGACGTGATGGGTGACGCGACTCAAGCGCTCAAGACACTCGCGCGGCGCGCGGCGCTCGGGCTGCTCTCGTTCGGAGCCGGCTGCGGCCCGGGGGAAGCGCTCGCGCCGTCGCAGGCCAAGCCAATTCCGGGCATGGTCACCACGGCGGTCGGCACAGGCACGCAGGGCTTCGATGGAGACGGGCACGCCCCGCTGAAGACCTGGCTCAATCAGCCGACCGAACTCGCCTTCGACCCGAGTGGGCAGCTCGAGATCGTCGACTGGAACAACCACCGTATTCGACGACTGAGCGCTAGTGGCAGCTTCGAGACCATCGTTGGCGCGGAGTTACCGGGAGATTGGCCGCTCGACGTGCCGCTCGACGAAACTGTGGTTGGGACCGCACTACACGTCAATCACCCGCTCGATCTCGCTTTCTCGGCGGGCGAAACGTTCATCGCCGCGTGGCACAATCACAAGATCGAACGCCTGGATGCGAACGGCGCGGTGCACGTCGTGGCCGGAGCCAATAGGCCGGGTTACGCGGGCGATGGCGGCGCGGCGCAGGCGGCACTGCTGAATTTTCCGGCCTCACTCGTCGTCCAAACCGACGGCGGAATGCTAGTCGCCGATGAGCGCAACAACGTCGTGCGGCGCCTCGCTCCCGATGAGTCGCGCACCATGTCGACGGTGGCAGGGGTCAAAGGCAAGCCAGCGTACGCCGGCGACGGCGGTCCAGCCGCGGAGGCCGCGCTCGGTCTGAGCCCAGCCGCCGAGGTGGACGGCTCCGACAATCCTCCGCCAGGCGGTGGCCTGGCCCTCGCGGAGGACGGCACGCTCTACGTCGCCGACACCTTCAATCACTGCGTGCGGCGCATCACGCCCGGCGCCGATGGTTTGTTGGGGGTGGGCGATGCCAGCGAGGAGACCATCGAGACCTTCGCGGGCAGCTGCGGGCAAGCCGGCTACGACCCGAGCGCGACCGCGGGCGATGCGCTGTTGCTCCGCGATCCGAGTGACCTCGAACTTTACGCTGGCGCACTCTACATCGCGGACACCGGCAACCACGTGGTCTGGCGGGTCGAGCTCGAGACGTCGCAGGCAACGCTGTGGGTCGGCAATGGGCAGCCCGGATCGCGTCCTGAACCGAGCGCGCCGCTCGAAACGCAATTGAATCGCCCGTATGGAATTGGCTTCGACGCCGCGGGCAATCTGTATATCGCGGACACCATGAACAACCGCATCCGAGTGCTATGGCAATGAGCGGACTTTGTATGAAACGCGAGTTGCTGGTGGTCGGGCTCGGGCTGCTGCTCAGCGCCGCGGGTTGTTCCGGGCCCGATCGGCCCGGTCATGGGGACATCGTGGGCGTGCTCGGTACGGGCGAGCAGGCCACCGACCCACCGACCCTCGATGCGGCGGGGAAACCGCTCGGCATCGAGCTCGCGAAGGCGCGCCTCGATTCACCGGTCGACATGGCGTTCAAGGGGGACACGCTGTTCGTGATCGATTGGAACGGCCACAAAATTCGCAGGTTGGACGCTGACGGCTTCGTATATCCGGTGGTCGGCACTGGAATCGAGGGCGACGCCTGCGAGAGCACGTTGATCGACGGCGCGTGTCCGGGCTTGTCCGCAGAAGTGAATCACCCTGCGGATATCACGTTCGACGCGCAGGGCGCGTTGCTGATTGCCGCCTGGCACAACTCGAAACTCAAGCTCTATGACTTTGCGAGCCAAAGCTTGCACGACCTCTGTGGCAGCGGTCTCCGCGACTACTTGGGCGACGGCGGGCCCTGCTTCGGGGACGATGGCGCCGAACTCGTGGCGTTCGATCTGCCGAGCAGCGTCGCCTTCGACAGCGCCGGCAACTTGTTCATCGCGGACCAAGCGAACCAGGTGATTCGGCGGCGCGCGACCGACGGCACCGTCAGCACCGTGTGCGGCAGCTGCCCCAAGGGCGGCTTCGGTTGCCCGCTCGGCGTCGGTTACACGGGCGACGGCGGCCCCGCAAAGAGTGCCCAGCTCGACAACGGGCTCGGCCAAGCTGCGTTGCCTGCCGGCAAGCTTGCGTTCGACCCCGCGGGCAACCTGCTTTTCGCAGACACTTACAATCACGTGGTGCGCAAGCTGAGCCCGGGCCCCGACTCGATCATCGGCGACGGCGATCCGAACGAGGAGATCATCGAGACCATCGTCGGCCGCGGCATCGCTGGCCTCGCCGGCGACGGCGGTCAGGCACGCGACGCCGAGCTCAATCATCCGACAGACCTGGCGATCGCGGCGGATGGCACTCTTTACATCGCCGACCGAGGCAATCACTGCGTTCGCCGCGTCGATGCGCACGGCATCATCAGCACGTTCGCTGGAAAGTGCGGCGAGCCAGGATCGAGCGGCGACGGCGGCCCGGCCACTGGCGCCCTGCTCGATGAGCCGTTCGGGGTTGCGCTCGCTCCCGACGGTGCACTCTACATCGCGGATACGCTGAACCAGCGCGTCCGCAAAGTCTTACCGTAGCGACGCAGCGCGGACAGCCGCCGAGACTCACGTTCTTGCCAGCGAATAGCGAAGCTGCACCAAGCCGCTCGCAAAACTTTCGCTCGACTCGAGGCGCAGGCTTCGCTCGACACCCCTGCCCGCGAAGAGTGAGACCCCCTCGCCGAGCAGGAGCGGAACCACGGAGAGCACCAGATCGTCGATCAGCCCCTCGGCCAAGAAAGCGCGGATCACCGCGCCACCGTCGACGTAAACGCGCTGCACACCTTGCTGCGCGAGCTGTTCGAGCAGCGTCGTCGGTGCCCCTGCGAAGAACACCTCGTTGCTGCGAGGTGCAACTGGGGGTCGCCTGGTCAGCACGATGCAGCGCTTGTCCGCGTAGGGCCACTCGCCGAAACCGAGCACGGTATCGTAGGTTTTGCGGCCGATGACGAGTGCGTCGATGGAATCGAAGAAGCGCTTGTAGCCGTAATCCTCGCCCGCCCGCTCCACGCGCGAAAGCCAGTCGATCGAGCCATCGGCGCGAGCAATGTAGCCGTCCGCGCTGATCGCGATGAATACCGAACACCGGGGACGCGCAGGGGAGACGCTCATGTCACGCGAGATCGACGGAGCCACGACACATGCCGATGCCCAAGAAGCAGAGCCAACCCGCCGAGCGTAATATACACATCCGCCAAGTTGAACACCGGCCAGCGCGCCACATGCACGAAGTCGATGACGTAGCCGTGCGCGACCCGATCCCAGTAATTGCCCGCGGCGCCCGCCGAAATCACGGCGACCGCCACTGTCTCGAACGGAGGCTTGCGGCGCAACATGAGCAAGACCAAGCCGCCCAAGGCGAGAGCCCCGCCCACCAAGAGTAGCCGTTCCCGCAAGGCGTCCGGAATGAAGCGAAGCGCGTTGAACGCCATGTCGCGATTCTCCGTGTAGCGGAGCTCGAGCCAGGAATCGTAGAGCTTCGCGGGAGCTGCGTGAGCCAAGTGGTCGGCCGCCATGCCCTTGCTCACCTGATCGCAGCCCACCAGGCCGCCGACACACGCGAGCACACACCACGAGCGCAGCCATTTCAGCATTGAGACATCCTCGGCAGCCACCAAGTCACCAGGGCGACAACGCTCGCGCCCAGTTCCTATTCCCTCCACGAGCGGCGGCCGCCGTCCGCAGGACGCTAACTCCGTCGGCGCCGGCCGAAGCAGTTCCACCGACGCCGCAATCGAACTCGGCGCGAATGACTCCGGACCGAAAAGCAGCTGGAACCGGGAAGACTCGGTTCACCGGCTAGAAGACCTGGAACGCTACGGCGAGAGTTGCCTCCAAGCATGGGCACAGACCGGAGATTTGCATGATAAATCCGCTAAATCCCGACGAATCCCGGGCTCCAAGCCTCCTCCCAACGGTGGTCACGATGGCTTCGTCGACAGCGAGCCCGCCCCCCCGCGCCGGGAGGGCCGCCGCCATCGGGGCACTGCTGGGCGCCATCGGCATCGTGGTCTGGGCAGAATCCTCCCTCAGCCAGAGTGCTGCGCTCGAGCCGCGCACCGGGGACGTCGCGCTTCCCGCTGAGGGCGCCGCGAACGACCCTGCGGAACAACTCTCGGGGGTGGCTGCCGTCGGCACGGTGGAGCTCGATCCCGAACACGTGGTCACCGTGACCACGCGCGATGCGGGGGTCGTGAGCCGCATCGTCAGCTTCGAGGGAGACACTGTCCGTGAGGGGGCGCTACTCGCGGTGGTGCAGACCCACGCGACCCGCAGTCGCTCCTACGACTTGGTGGCGCCGATCAGCGGAACCGTCGTCGAGCGCGCAGTCACCTCCACGCAAGCCATCGAGCCCGACCTGCTGGCGTTCAAGGTCTCCGATCTCGACTATATGCGCGTCACGCTGCGCGTGCCGGGCCCCGCATCGACTCACGTGCGCGTCGGTGATCGCGTGGAGGTTCAGCCGTTCTCTGCGCATGAACTCCGCCTCGAAGGGCGCATCGCAGAGATTCACGGGGATGGGCCGCTCGGCGCGACGCTCAACGTGCGCATCGCCAATCGTGAACGCCACCTCAGCGAAGGGCAAGGCGTGAAAGCGCGGGTCTTCGGCACTGGCAAGAGCTGAGTCAAGGGGCTCGGCCCGCGACGACCCACTCCCCCGCGCTCGGCAAGCCGCGATCGACGTGCTGGTAGCTGCGACCAAAATCCCGCGACACATAGTAATCCGAGAACTCGAAGGGCAGGGTTACGAGATCGGCGAATGTTCCGGGCGCGTTCGGCTCGGGTAAGTCGCTGAGCGCAAAGTGGAGGTGAACGGAGGCCGCACCGGTCGCACCCACTTCGGCGAGCAAGTCGCCGGCTTTCACGCTGGCCCCGAGCGCTACGCGAGCACTCTTCGCACGCAGATGCAGCACACACGAGACCTCACCCGCTGCGTGACGCACGCACAGCAGATTGCGCTTGGCAGGGTCGAGGCTTGGTTCGTCGTCCCGAAACTCGTCCACGCGGGCCACGACTTCGCCAGCGGCGGCAGCGACGACGGGTTGCCCGAGTGACGCGCGATGCGAGCCGCCTGGCACGCGGGTCGGGTTGTGCGAGATGAACGCGGGATCGACGCGGATGAAGTCGAGCGCGAAGGCCGCCGTGTCATGGTGCGTCAATTCGCTGTTGACCCCCTGAATGACCAGCCAAACCTGGTGCGGGGCGAAGGGCAACGAAAGCCGCGTCTTCAACGCTGATTTGGGGAGGCGCTGAGTGTCTTCGAGCGCATTGCGATCGCGTGACACATTACGGAGTTCGGCGGCACCCTGCAGCGCGAGGGCTGGCACCACGCCGCGCGGCGCCTCGTCGAGATCGTCGAAGGGCAGCGCGCAGACCAGATTCTCGAGTCGCGGATTCAAGCGCG
Organism: Sorangium sp.; assembly: GCA_019695485.1. GTDB lineage: Bacteria > Myxococcota_A > Polyangia > Polyangiales > Polyangiaceae > PMG-095. Next base: position 7,124 of record JAEUAF010000479.1, on the reverse strand, counting down.
GCAGGCGTGCCAGTGTGCGCAGCTCGGGTTCCGACAAGGCGCGATTGAACAGGCCGACGTCGTCGATGAACCCGAAAAATTGGTCCTGGGCGCCCTCCGCGCGACACGAGCGGCCGAGACACCACTCGTCGCTCACCCGCAGCGGCGACAGTCGAAGCTCGCCAGCCTTCACGCCGTCGAGAAAGACCGACGCCTGTCCCGCGCGCACGCTGACCGCGAGCGTACGCCAGCGAGCACTCGCTCGGGGACTTGGGCCGTCGCCAAAGTCCGTGCTGAAATAGACAGGGTCGGGCAGCGGAATCGTCAGCGTTTCTGCGCCTATTTGGAGTTCGAGGGCGGGCACACCGAGTGACGCGGTGGGCGCCATTCCAAAACGGTATTGCCCCGACGCATCCGCCAGCAGCACACCGCGATAAGCAGCCTCGTAGGCCGCCATGAAACGCACGAAGAACGTATGCTCCGCGGCAACCCGCGCGGGGTCGAGGTGAATGCGCGCGCTGCCACCGAAGCTCAGGGCGAGCGCGCGTGGCGTGGGATCTCGCCGAGGGGCAGTGCCACGTGCGCTCGTCACAGGCTGAGTCGTACGCCGGCCGATGGGCTTCGCTGGTCGCTTACAGCCGGCCACAGCGCCGAGCCATGAGAACAGCAGCGAGCTTACGATGAGCGATCCCGCCCAGGACTGGGAAAGGACTCCACGCCGCCGCGTCACGGGACGCGAACCGCTTCGTAGATTTCCTCGTTGCCGCTGCGCGTCGAGGAAAACATCACGTAAGACAGGTCGCTCGAGAAGGCGGGAGCGCTATCGTTTGCCGTCGAGTTTAGGCCTGGCGTCAGCGTCGGCGCTGGAAAGTCCACCAACAGACTGTCGCGCTGCGTCCAAAAGATGTCTTCACCCGTCGCCAGCGTGGCATGAAAGGCCAAAAATAGTCCGTTTTGGGCAAAGAACGGGTCGTAGTCGTTCACCGAGCTATTGACTGAGGTGAGCAGCGTGGCAGCGCCGAACGGCTGATCTGCGCTGTCCCTCGCAAACCAATAGAGCTCATAGGAGTCGCTGCCCACGCTGAGTGACGCCAACGCGGCGAAGTGTTCGTCCTCGTCGATGTCGACGGCAACATTACTCGACCCTTCGCCCACTGCGAGTTCCGGCACCGGAATCGGCGTGCCCCACACGTCGTTGCGCGTCGCGCGCCGCGACTGCCAGATGGTCCCGCGCGCGCGATCGATGTCGCTGTAGTACCAAAGCGTGAGGCCGTCGTGCGCAACACACGGGTTCTCCTCGCGGTGATCGCTGCTGACTTCGTCGACGCGAGTCGGGGCTTGCCAGGGGTCGCTCGCTGCGGCCCGAAGGGCGCGCCAAATGTCGCGCGTCCCGCCGCGATCGGAGGTGAAGTAGAGCTCGAGCAGGTCGCCCGTGAAGGTCGGATCGGTGTCGACCGCGTTGGGATCTGAAATCGCCGCAACCAGCTGGGGTGTGCCGAAACTGCCACCGAGCGTGCCCCGCGTGTCGATCACGCCGAGAAGCTCGCCCCGCTCACAGCCCAAAAGCAGCGCGGCCATCGAAATCAGCAAGCACGGCCTCGGCCGCTTCACGAGGCGATCATCTCGGCCGCGCAGGATCGGGTCAAGAGACCTGGCTCCGAGTGCGGAGGGAGTGGGGTAGCAATGTCACAGGGGTCGCGCGGCCGGTTGTCGCCTAGGGTTCACAGTATGCCCGATCTAGCGGCGGATCGGGGCCGATGCCAGAGCAAGCGCGCTAGGCATGTCGATTGCTAAAGGCTCGGCAAGCCCGCCGCGTGCGGGAGGCGCTCCGGCTTGGGGCGGGAGGAATTGAGGAGCTATGAGCTTACGAAGTGTATCGATGCGGGGTTGGATGCTGGCGGGGTTGGGGCTCTTGGGCTGTGGCTCGAGCGAGCGGGAACCGATTTCCGCGCAGCAGTTGGCGCTCACAGCCGAAGAGAACGTGGAACATGCACTGCGGGGGGCTCACGCGGCGGGCTCCTTCATTGCAGACTCGACGACACTCGCCCACACCTTGAGTTCCGTGACGGGCTCGAACTGCGCGCCGGTCGCGTCCGCACCGTGTCCTGCCGGCACAGCCTGTCCGCTCACCCCCGAGCCGACCTGCACGGACTCGGTCACGACGAGTGACCTCCAACAAACCCGTCAAGACATGAGTGACGCCATCGACAAGTTGCTGAAGTCCTTGAAGGAGGAGGTCTTCATTCCGCAGAATCTGGAGTCTGAAGACGGCCACACCGCGGTCTATCGTCTCGGCGCCGAGTACTTGTGCAAGGGCAGCGCGAGCTCTAGCCCCGGGGCACCGCTGCCAGCGCCGGGAACGACACCGACGCCAACGCCGGAGCCGGTCGAGCCCACGCTCGATCCAGACTGCGTCGCCAACGCAGAAAAGCTCGCACCCCGACTGCGCCTGAGCTCACCGAGCGACGGAGAGGTCGACGTCGCGTTGTTGCTCACCGACGCACGACACAATCCTGCGACGCTCGAGCTTGGCACGGACCGGGTGGGCGTGATGTTGGACCTCGGCGAAATCAAGGCGTCGCTCGACGCGGCTGGTGAAGACACGGGCAATCTCGAGGCCATGCGCGGCAAGCTCGAGCTCGAGCTCAAGCGCAATGCAGAGCTCGACTACAGCTTCCGAGTGAACGTGCTGTCGACGCTCGGGCTCACCACCATCGACGACTTGGCCGAGAAAGTGGCGTTCACCCTGGCGGGACACTCGCCGTCGTTCGAGATTCGCCTCGACGGCAACGCGCGCCGCATCACCGGCACCTATGACATCGGCAGCCTGGACGTGAGCGGTCCGCTCAACGCTTTCCGCGATTCGTTCGCCTCGACTGAGTACGATGCCTCGGGCAAACCCCTGCCGCAGAAGACCTATACCGGCATGATCGAGGCGCTGCTCGGCGGCCTCAACGGCAGCGTCGTGCTCGACGGTAATCAAGACAAGCTCGAGCTCAAAGGCCTTGGCCTCGGCGACGTCAGCTCGACGCTCAAGCTCGACGGCACCACGCTGGCCCAGCTCGATCTGAACGCGGACGCGGGGCGCCACTTCGACCTCACGATCACCCATGACAGTGATGATTCCACGACGCTGGCGTTCGCTCCGAAGTTCGACTTGAGCGTGCTCTTGAATTTCGCGCCGCTCACCGCGCAAATCAACGACATCCCGGACGCCTATTTGTCGGAGAAGCTGCATCTGTGGTTCGACGGCCAAAACCCCAGCGTCCGCGCGGAGCCAAAGCAGATTCGCGCGCTGTCCGGCACACTCAACCTCACCAGCGAGCACGTGCCCGCGGCGAACCTGAGCGTGCCGCAAGGCAGCTGCCTGGTCGCGTCGGACGCCAGCGCGCCGACTCACCCGCTGCTCGGGGCATACAGCGTCGGCGCCTGCCAGTAATTGCGCCCAAAGCAACTCGCCCACGCGAAGAGCTCGAATGACGCTAGACCCGAGAGATCCGCATCGCGAGCGCGGCCCCGCCTTCACTCGGTTGAAAGCGGGGCGCGCGCCTGGCGGCGTGGCCCTGCTAGCGACGGCTTTGGGGCTCACTGCCTGTGGTGACCCGGGCGCGCCGAACGGCGACAAGCAGGTGCTGTTCTTCGAGCCTGAATACACTGGCAGAATCGCGGAGAACTTCTCCGAATCGATCACGCTCCCGCGCCACGTCACGCTCGGGGACACCCCGAAGAGCGTCAGCCGCATCGAGCACTACGACTACGACTTCGACGGCACCGCGCTCGAGTTCCCGGACACTGTCGGGCTTACGGTCAGAGACACGACGCTCGACGCGGTGGGCTGGCACGTCACGCTCAGCTGCAGCGGCTCGGTCAGCGGCAGCGCGAAGCTCCATGTGTTGGTGCGAGCCGGCACGCGGGCGCAGTACGAAGACACGACCAGCGTGAACTGCGGCGTCGCGCGCGCGCTCGACGTCGCGCCGTTGGGCCCCCCGACAGGCGAACCCGCGTTTTCATTCGCACACTACATCCTCGGCGCCGCCACGGATGCGGTCACGGTCGCGCTGCTCGACGAGTCAGGCGTGCCCCTCGCGGGACACGGCCTGTCGAACGGCAGCGTTGAATTGAACCCCGCCTCCTCGCCGGGCGACGACCAGCTATCCGACATTTATTGGTTCACGCCCACGCAAGCCGGCCCTGCCACGCTGCTCGCCGGCGGTGTCCCGTTCCAGCTACCCTTCGACGTCGTTGGCGACGACAATTGGAACTACGAGCTTTCAACGCTGCCCGACGCAGGCTCAGGACCACTCTGGAGCGTCAGCGCACGGCTCGCGGACGGCACGATCGAGCCGGTCGCGCAAAGCTGCACGCTGAACGCGACGGCCAGCGATGGGACGAGCGCCTTACTGAGCTTCGGTTCGTGCGTCACGCCAGTGTTGCCCGGCCACGGCGAACTCTGCATCACGATCCGGAGCAAAACAGGCTGCGTCCCATACTAAAGCGAGCTGCGGGCGTTTCTCTGAACACCCGGGAGTTGGTAAGGATACTTGCCTGCCCTGTTCGAGACGACCAGCGATTGGAAAGACGCATTCGAAACTCGGAATGAGTAACCGAGTCTGAATTTCGAACGGAAAGCGCGCTATATTCGGCAGTCGCTGAGCGTGCCGCCGCGCTCCGTTGCCGAACCGCCGCGCCTACGCGTGCGGCGCGACGCCGTTTTCGAACCTGCGCTCGCTGACGAAGGACTAGCCCGATGTCGAACCTGAGAACTTGGCTCAGCTCCGCTGTGCTGCTCGCGCTGACAACTCTTCCGATTGCAAGCTGCGGCACGAACACCGATCCAACGCGCCCTGTCGTCAGCAGCAACGGGGGCAACACTTCGACCTCGACTGCAGGGCGAGGGGGCGCAGCGAGCACGAGCGGCGGCAGCGTTGGCACGGGCGGCTCGAGCATCAACGTCACGGCCGGCACCACCAGCACCGAGCCCATGAACTGCGACGTCAACTGTACGCCGCTCGGCGGACAGTACTGCGGCGACGTGGGCAACCCCTGCGGCGGTAAGGTCACCTGCGGCAGCTGCAGCGGAGACTGGGTCTGCACCGACGGCCTGTGCGTCGGAGGTCCAAGCTGCCAAAAGGGGAGCTGCACCGTCGGCGCGACTCATTTCTGCGGCACGATCGGCGACGGCTGCGGCGGCGGGCTCGACTGTGGCGCGTGCGCCGCGAACGAAACCTGCACTGGCGGCGTGTGCGTCGGCACCAACTGCGTGCCGCTCACCTGTCGAAGTCAGGGCTGGAATTTCTGCGGCACGATTGGCGATGGCTGCGGCGGCACGCTAGCCTGCGGGGACTGTCCGAACGGCGGTGTGTGCGGCAGCGCGGTCGCCCACGTGTGCGGCGCCGGCGCCAACTGCCAGAAGATTTCGTGTGATGCCACGGGCGGCCGCTACTGCGGCATGGTGGGCGACAACTGCGGCGGAGCGCTCGACTGCGGCAGCTGCCCGAGCGGACAGACCTGCAAGGACAGCATCTGCGTGAAGAGCGGCTGCGTGCCGCTCACTTCGTGCACCTCGAACGGCAGCCGCTTTTGCGGAACGATCGGCGACGGCTGTAGCGCGTCGCTCGACTGCGGAACCTGCGCGGGCGGCGAGGTCTGCGGCAACGCCGACCACCCGAGCGTGTGTTTGCCCGCGAACTGCGTCAAAGGCAGCTGCGACGCAACGGGCGGCGGCCGCTACTGCGGAACGATTGGCGACGGCTGCGGTGGCTCGCTCGATTGCGGAACGACGTGTCCGAACGCGGGCGTCTGCGGCGCTGAGGTCGCCAATGTGTGCCCCGGGACCGGCAGCAGCGGCTGCTCAGGCCTCGCTTGCCAAGTGCAGAAATGCACGAGCGGAACCACCTCGCTGAGCGGCACCGTCTACGACCCGGCCGGCAAACTGCCCCTTTACAACGTCGTCGTCTACGTTCCAAACGCCGCGCTCGAACCCATTCCAACCGGCGCCAGTTGCGACAAATGCGGCGCGATCGCGTCGGGCAAGCCCATCACCACGGCGCTCACCGACGTGAAGGGCCACTTCGTGATGAAGGATGTGCCGGTCGGCACCAACATCCCGCTCGTGATGCAGGTCGGCAAGTGGCGACGCCAAGTGACGATTCCGACGGTCAAGGCCTGCGTCGACAACCCTGTCGCCGATCCGACCGACGTGAACCAGAAGCTTCTTCGCCTCCCACGCACGCAGCAGGAGGGCAACATTCCGCGCATCGCCATGGCGACCGGCAAGTCCGACGCCATCGAATGCCTGCTGCGCCGCATCGGCATCGCCGACAGTGAGTTCACCACGGACGCCGGCACAGGCCGCGTGCACATGTACGCAGCCGGCAACCCCAACGGCGATCACCAAGGGACGAAGAGCTTTGCTTCCGGGACTACCTTCCCAGTCGCGACCAACCTGTGGGGCACGACTAACAAGCTTCTCACTTACGACATGGTGATGCTGTCGTGCGAAGGCTCAGGCAGCGATCTCGCGGAGTTCAAGTCGCCCTACTACGGGAACATGCTCGCCTACTTGAACGGCGGCGGGCGCGTCTTCTTCGACCACATGCACTTTTACTGGTTGCGCGAGACCCCCGCCCTCGCCACGACCGCGACCTTCATCGGCACCGGTAACTTGCCGCCAGACGGCATCACCGGCCTCGTCGATACCGGTTTTCCGAAGGGCGTCGCGCTCTCCCAGTGGCTCATGAACGTGGGCGCATCCACGACCGCGGGCCAGCTCGACATCCGTCAAGGCCAGCACTCGGTGTCGGTGGTCACACCGCCGACGCAACGTTGGATCTATGTGCCCATGAACCCCGACGACAGCCAGATGCGCCCTGCCGTCCAATACATGACGTTCAACACGCCGGTGGGCGCGCCCGAAGCGCAGCAGTGCGGCCGCGGCGTCTTCACGGATCTGCACATCAACGTGAGCTACCCGGACGGCTCGGGTGGCGACAAATCCGATCCGGCGACGCCCTTCCCGAGCGAATGCAGCACCAAGCCGATGTCCCCGACGGGCAAGGCGCTCGAGTTCATCTTCTTCGACCTCTCCTCTTGCGTGCAGCCGGACACCGCGACGCCGGTTCCGCCCGTGCCACCGCCGGTCGTCC
>JAEUAF010000438.1 GCA_019695485.1 Sorangium sp. | reverse complement strand
CATGAACAAGTGGATCGCGCGCGCCCTTGCTGCGCGTGGTGAACGTGGTGACCGCGGATGCCGGGCTCGCAGTACAGAAAAGCCGCGACTCGGCGTTCGTGTTGTTTGCGATGACAGTGGCGACGTTGGCCGTGCTCATGGCCGGCGTCACGGTCGCCGAGAAGACTTTCCCGCCAAGGGCCCAGCGGATCGTGCCCGTGGTCGTCCAGCTGCCGCCAACCGTCGCGGTGAGCGTCGCTGCCGTCGCGCCACCCGCTTCGGCGACTGGGCAGCCCCACAGCGAAACGTTGCCGATCGCGAGCGCGTGGTAGCACTGGATTGCGATCTCGGAGCCCGCGCCAAACTGGGTATCGGCGTCCTCTTCCGAGAAGATTTGAACCGGGGTTTCGACAGTGGCCGAGCCTCCCGAGAGCTTGTTTCCGGTGACGAGCACCCGCACCGGTTCCGTGCCGATGCTGCGGCGGCCGCGGCCGAAATTGACCTCGCGGGCCGCGATCGGCACCTTCCAGTCGGGTGTAAGTCCGGCGACAACGATCGAAGACATTTAGGGGATTCCCTCGGGCTGGAGTTGGTTGGGTGGGCGGTGAGTGGGTTCGTGCGGACGGCGCGCGTCAGTGCTCGGCGGGTGCGGACGTGACCACGTCGCTCGGCGCCGGCGCAGACGGCGGCGCAACGGGCTGGTCTTCCGCCGCTGGCTGCGCGGGAGCGGGTGCTTCCTCCGCGTAGAGCACGTCAGAGACCTCGGGAGCGTTCGGGTTCTCGAGGTAGAATTGCTTGATCGCCACGTCACGGAACTCGGCGAGGAGCTTCTCCGGAGCTACGAACTCATCCGCTGGAATGCCGCACGCGACTGCACTCGGCAGGTCGTACGCGATCAGGTTTCCGGCGCGGACCTCGTCCTGATAGTGCTTCTCGTTCATGACGCGCGTTGGGCCGCGCTCGTACTCGATCACGTGGCGTTCTTGCGCGTGACGGCCAACCATCGTCAGGTTTCCGATCGTTCGGACCTGCGCGGGTGAGAGCGTCTCGACGTGCGCAATGCGGGCGCCCACCAGATCGTGGTGCGCGTTGCTCACGCCTGGGCCCGTGTAGTAGTGCAGCACCTTGCCGCACGGCCGCGCGTAGTTTTGCCCGTCGCTGTCGATGTGCGCCCACGGATTGGGCACGACGTGAAGGAATCGTTCTTTCGGCATTTTTCCCTTACCTGTCCAGAAGGATCGAGTACGCCGGCGCGTTCGGAGGATCGCCGGGCGCTTGTGCGAGCTTCTGATCGATCGTTGCTTCGAGCTTCGACGGGAAAGCGTCTAGCGAATCGTCAAATACGGTTTGCTCGTGCGTGTGCACCGTCACGAGCACGGCCGCGTATTCGAATTGCTGTTGCTGCTTATCCGGGAGCTCGACGTAGACCTTTGGGTCGTAGTCGATGCGCTTCACTGTCACGACTCGCGTGAACCCGGCGCGCTTCATGAGCACGCTTCCGAGCGTCGCCGCCTTCGGGTCTGGGTCGCCGGGGTCGACCCAGTTCGGGTGCCGCCCCTTGCGTAGGCAGTAGTCGATCGAAATCCCGACCTTGCTCGAGAATGGGTCTCTGATTTCGCGCTTGTCCTCGTCGACGCGCGGCGGAACCCAGAGCAGATCTAGGATCGTGGTGTACTCGTAAAGGTCGTCGCTGATTCGCTCGGGGTCTACGCGCTGGCGGAAGACGAAGAGCGTGGGAAGCGCGTTGGTGTTGAAGACCGCGCGTCGCGTGCTCGCCGTCGTGACTTTTTTGACCGGCTTCCCCTCGCCCGGAGCGAGTCGCGACCACTCATCGGAAAGGAGCTCATTCAGGAATGTGCCGACATAGTTGCCGACTGCAACTAACATCGGATCCGGGATTGGCTTGTTCCCGGGAGGCGCCGGCGGGAACTCGATCAGGCCGATTTTGTCAGCCACCGGAGACCCAGATTTTCCCGAGGCGGATGATCATCGTGTCCCCCTCGCGGTAGAGCACTCGTTCGGCTTTCAGCGCGGCCGGGCCCATGAACGGATACTCTCTCGAGCCGGGGTGGTGGACCATCCGAGCAAAGTGGATCGTGCCGCCAGCCTTCCAGCGGAGAGCGAGCCCGCGGCCCACGATGTGTTCGTGCGGCCCGGGCCCCGTGGCGCGTCGTGTCTGGCCGGGGCGGAGCGGACCGACCAAGCGATTTGCGGCCTTCGGCCAAATCTCGTGAGCGCGTGTGCCCGATTCAACAAACATCGCGTACGGGCGAGCCGCGACGATCTTCCAGCGTGCGCCGCGCGCCGCAGCCACTACCCGTTCCGGGCGGATGCTGCGGCGGAGGTCGCCCGTGCGATCTTTGAAGTTGCCGCGCTTGGCCTCGTCAGCTCCCTCCGTTGCCGCCGTCTGCGCGGCGTGCGCTAGGCTGCGCTCGAGCTCGGCCTTCGTCTCAGCGGTGGCCCGCTGTAGACCGCTGATGTCGAGCCCGCAAACGTACACGCCTCAGACCTTTCGCCACACGTGCCCCGCATCGAGGTAGCCATGCCACCCGTCGCTGCCTAGCGGATGGTTGTCGCCGAGCGAGTTTCGGATCTCGAGGCTTCCGTCGGGGCACTCGCGGAACGTGTGCGGCGGCGACACGACGTGCTGAATCGCGCGCGCCGTGGGCGGTGCGTCCGCGTCGCGCGCGTTCGGCTTGAGGAAGAACACGGCCGGCTTGTCGCCAGTCCAGCCGAAGATCGGGCCCATGTAGTCGCCCGGGCGCTCCGGCATGGTTCCGAGGGGAAGTCGGCGGCCGATCATCAGTCGATCGTGACCGTCGTGGTGTTCTGGATAATCGGCGTCACGCCGCTTGCAACTGAGATGTTCGGAGTGACCGTTCCGGACCAGTGCAGCACGCCAGCACCCGAGCTCGCCGTCCCGAGGCCGAAATAGGTGATTGTCGACGTCGAACCCGTGCAAGCGGGGAACGAGATATCGGCAACCGGTGACACGCTGTTCGCCGTGACCGTCCAACCGCCGCTCGTGCGAGCGACCGCGACACGCGCATAGCTCGTGTAAGCGCTTTCGCTCGTGGTCTGGCTGCCAGCGTCACCGGGGTCTGCCGTCGCAAGCGAGGCGTAGATGTTGGTGAGTGGCGCCGAAGCCGCGTTGTCTGCAACGTTGGCCCAGCCAGATGCGTTGAAGTACAACAACATGAAACGATTCTCAGCCGTGTCGGCCATGGTCATTTTGATGCTCTTGATTTCTCGGAGTTATTGACAACTCCGTCTATGTCTGGCATTCGTTTGGCTATGAAAACCGAGACGTCTGACCTGACACACCCGTCTGTAGATACAAAAAGCCTAGTGAAGGCTGTGATTAATGGTCGCACTTGCACGTCGGTTTCGGTGACTTGCCCGTGCTGTGGCGCGGTTAGGCGGACACCCGTCGGTGTGCTCCGCGCTCAGCTCCGCGCGGGTGGCTTCACTGGTCGGTGTGCGGCGTGCGCAAGGAATCAGGCGGAAAAGCTAGCTGTCCCGCCTGCGCTATTCCCGATCGAATTCCTTGGGGTGCGTAAGTTCGGAAATTCATCGACCCACGCGGCTCGTACGGTGTGCGCGTCGTGCGGCCTGCCTCGAGTTTGGCAACTCAGTGCGTTGCGATCGCGGCTCGAGGAGGATCCAGCGTTTCAACCCCTGTGCCGCGAGTGCACCGAACCACGAAAACTGAGGGTTCCGGAGCATCCAGCGGTGCGCCCTGACAGTCTAATTCGGATGCTGATCCATGGTGCTCAGCAGTATTGCGTGACTGTGGCCTGCGACGGATGCGGCACCGATCGGTGGGTGCCATTGGGTGCACTGAGGCGCCAAATAAAAACCGGTGCATTCACTGGCCGGTGCAAGTCGTGCCGAGAGAAACACCTCACGCGGCTCGAATTGGGGTTCAACCATGCGTCGATCGACCACGAACGTATCAAGCGTGGCGAAATCCGCGGGATAGCGTGTTCGGTAGCTCCGGTGACTTGCCCGATATGCGCCGAAGAGCGGTGGGTCGCTCTGTCGGATCTGCGGATTCAACATGCCTCTGGGAAATTCACTGGGCGCTGCCGTCGGTGCAGCTTGGTCGCGTCACGCGCAACACTGGCGAAGCATCGGGCCACACTCCCGCCAGCTGTGCCGCGGCTCAACGCCGGATATCGTGAGATTCCAAGATCTTGTGTGCCGCCCGAAGACATTTGGCTATTCGACGCGATGGTGAGCAAAGCAAAGACGATTCTCGAGCACCGCTTAGTTTACGCGAAGCTCCTTGGTCGCCCGCTCCGCACCGAAGAGCGCGTGGATCACCGAAATGGGCAGCGAGCAGACAATGCGCCCGACAATCTCCGGCTGTACCTCACCAACCTAAACGAAGAGGGCAGCTGTTCCGGAGCTGGTGTCTTCTACGACGAGTGGCAGCGGGCCGAGGCCCGTGCCGCTCGCGCGGAGCAGCGGCTCGCCGAGCTCGAGGCTCAGCTGTTGCTGTTGCCGTCGCCGCCGAAGTCGTCCCAGCCAAACGAGTAGGCTGGTCGCATCTGCGGCGCTGTGACTCGCCCGCTTCCGCCGCCTTGCACGGCGCCGGGCGGAAGGGTGCCGTCCCCTGAAACG
>JAEUAF010000400.1 GCA_019695485.1 Sorangium sp. | reverse complement strand
GCTGCTTGTGGTTCACCGGTCAGTACCGGCGCGCGTTCCTGAATGACGCGTTTTCGGCGATTCGAGTCGAGGATTTCAAGAACTTCCTGCGTCTGCGAATCGACAAGGACGGCTAGCTCAGCGTGTTTGCGGTGGGGCTGCGCCGCATCGCGCGCGCGTGGGTGTTTCAGCCCAAGGCCGCGGCCACGCGTGCGTTCATCGATCCGGCGGCTCCGCTCGAGCCGCATTTGATCGACCGGCTCGTGATTCCGCCGCGAAAAACATGGTGAGTGTTCCGCGCTTCGCGGGCAGGCATTGAGGCCAGCCGCGGCCGCCGCTCTAAACGGTCTTCAGGGTGATGCGGCGGCCGTCGCTGCTGCGGTGCGCGAGGTGGGGGACGCGGTTCGCTTGCGCGGCGCGTGGGGCCGGTGCGCCAACGAGCGGGGCTTCGCCTTCGTCGATTTCGCCGACCAAGTCGTAGTCTGAAGCTTGCGTGATGTGGGCGAGTCGGAGCTCGCCAGGCTGCACCTCAGCGCCAGAAATGAAGACACTGCCGTCGATCTCGGGAGCTTGTCCGGGGTGACGCCCGACCAGCACGAGCTCGCTGTCCTCGCTCGGTCCTTCTACCAAGACCTCGAGGGTCTGGCCGACGAGCGCGCGGTTCTTCTTCTTGCTGATCCCGCGTTGGAGGCGCATCAGGGCGCGCATGCGGCTCGCGATCGTGGCCGGCGTCACCTTGCCTTCGAGCGTGTATGCGCGCGAGGTGGGCTCGTCCGAGTACTGAAACACGCCGACGCGATCGAATTCGGCGTGGCGCACGAAGGCCTTTAGCTCCTCGAATTCTTGGTCCGTCTCGCCGGGGTGACCAACGATGAAAGCGGTGCGCATCACCAAGCCGTCGACCCGTTTTCGCAAGCGATCGACCAAGTCATACAGGCGCTGCCCACCGTGACCACGGCGCATGCGGCGCAACATGCCGTCCGCTGCGTGCTGCAGCGGCATGTCGATGTACGGGACGACCACCGGGTGATCCGCGATGAGCTCGATCAGCTCGTCGTCGAGTTTCTCGGGATAGAGGTAAAAGAGCCGCACCCAGCGTAGGCCGGGCACTGCCGCGACGCGGCGCACCAGATCGGCGAGCCCCGCGCTGTCCTCGCGGTCGCGCCCGTAGGCGATGGTGTCTTGTGAGACCAGGTTTACTTCGAGCACACCGGCGCTGGCGAGCTGCTCGACTTCACGCACGACGTCGTCGGCGCTGCGTGAGCGTTGCTTGCCGCGAATCTGTGGGATGACGCAAAACGAGCAGGTTCGGTTGCAGCCCTCGGCGATCTTCACGTAGGCGCTGCGCCCGCGGGTGGAAATGCGCCGCGGATCGCTGGCCCCGACCACCCACTCCGCAGGGTGTCCGACCAGCATGCGCTCCGCCGAGCCGGACAGCACGCGCTCGAGCTTCAGCATGTCGCTCGAGCCGAGCAGATGGTCGACCTCGGGTAAGTTCTGGGCGAGCTCGTCCGGGTAACGCTGGCTCAGGCAGCCCGTGACGACCAAGCGCTCGCAGCGCCCACTCGCCTTGTGCTGGGAGAGCTCCAAGATCGTGTCGATCGATTCCTTCTTGGCTGCGTCGATGAACCCGCAAGTGTTCACGACGATGACCTCGGCGCCGCTCGGATCGTCCACGTGACGGTAACCCGAGCGTTCGGCGACGCCGAGCATGACCTCGGTGTCCACGCGATTCTTCGGACAACCGAGGCTGACGAAGTGGATCGTGCGATCGAGGTCGGGCGGGTCGCTCATCGGCGTCCGTTCGCCATCAGCTTACGGAAGCTCTCGAAGAGGTACATCGCGTCGTGCGGTCCTGCTGCCGCCTCAGGGTGATACTGCACACTGAAGGCGTTGATGTCGGGCGCCTCGAGCCCTTCGCTGGTGCCGTCGTTCAGGTGGATGTGGGTCGACCTGGCGACTCCCTTGATCGACTCCACATCGACCACGAAGCCATGGTTCTGGGTGGTGATTTCGACGCGCCCCGTGGCAAGGTTCTTGACCGGCTGATTGAGCCCGCGATGCCCGAACTTCAGCTTGTAAGTGCGCGCGCCGAGCGACAGCGCGAGCAGCTGGTGACCGAGGCAGATCCCGAAGATGGGCTTTTTGCCGTGCAGCCCACGGATGGTATCGACCGCATAGGTCACGGCGGCGGGATCGCCAGGGCCGTTGGAGAGGAAGATCCCGTCCGGTGCGGCGGCCAAGATATCACTGGCAGACGTGCTCGCCGGCACGACCGTGACGCGGCAGCCGAGATCGACCAAGCAGCGTAGGATATTGCGCTTGGCGCCGTAGTCGATGGCGACCACGTGAAGCGGCTCGCCGCCGTTCGGAGCAGGGGACTCACTCGGCAAATTCCAGGTGCCTCGCGACTCCGTGAAGGCGTAGCGCGTGCGCGGTGAAACGCGTGCCACCAGATCGAGGCCCTCCATGTTGGGGGCTTTCCGCGCACGTTCGACCAGCGCGTCGGGTGATTCACTGCCGATGGCGCCGTTCTGCGAGCCGTTGTCACGCAAGTAGCGGGTGAGCCGTCGCGTGTCGATGCCCGCGATGGCCGCGATCGAGTAGCGGGCGAGGTAAGCATCCAACGACTCGGTCGAGCGCCAATTGGAGACGGTCAGACTGTCGTCGCGCACGATGAAGCCGGCGACCTGGGGTCGCGAGTCGACGCTTTCCGCGTCTTCCTCGTTGATCCCGGTGTTGCCGATCTGCGGCGCGGTCATGCACACGATTTGCCCGGTATAGGAGGGGTCGGTGAGCACCTCCTGATAGCCAGTCATGCCCGTGGTGAAGACGACCTCACCCGTGGTGGGGGCATCGGCGCCGAACAAGTGCCCTGGAAACAGGGTGCCGTCGGCGAGTGCGAGGTGTCCTTTGCGACCGCTCATCGTGCGCTCCCGAGGGCATCGAAGGCGACCATCCCGCGCGCAAGCGTCATCAAGATCTTTCCTTTCAACTCTGTATCCAAAAATGGCGTGTTGAGGCTCTTCGTCTGCAGTTTGCTGTGTCGTGCTGCCCAGCGCGCCTCCGGATCGAACACGACGAACTCTGCCACCGCGCCTGCGCGCAGGCGCGGCGCTTCGATGCCGACGATGCGCGCTGGGCGTGTCGACATGGCGTCGAGCACGCGTTCGAGCTTGATGCCATGCTGGCCGACCAACCCGAGCAGCAGCCCGAAACAGAGCTCGAGGCCCATCATCCCTGGCGATGCTTCCGAGAACTCGCAGTCCTTCTCGAGCCGGGAGTGCGGGGCGTGATCGGTGGCAATAGCGTCGATGGTGCCGTCGGCGAGCGCGGCGCAGAGCGCGGCTACGTCTTCCGCTTCGCGCAGCGGAGGGTTCACTTTGCAGGCGGTATCGTAGCCGATCACGCTCTCGTCGGTGAGCAGAAGATGGTGCGGCGTGACCTCGCAGGTGACGTCGATGCCGCGCCCTTTGGCTTCGCGCACGATGTGGATCGCGCCTTTGGTGGAGACGTGGGCCACGTGGTAGCGAGCTCGCACGTATTCAGCCAAAATCACGTCGCGCGCCACGATGATGTCCTCGGCGACGCGTGGCCAGCCACGCAGCCCGAGTCGCGCCGAGACCTCGCCTTCGTGCATGTCGGCGCCCTGCGTGAGTTCGTGATCTTCGGCGTGCTGGATCACCGGCAAGTCGAAGTTCTTCGCGTACTCGAGGGCGCGTCGCATGACAGCGCTCGAGGTAACGCACACGCCGTCGTCGCTGACGGCCACGGCGCCAGCATCGCGCTGCTCCGCCATCTCGGTGAGCTCTTTGCCCTTCTGGCCGAGCGTGATCGCAGAGATGGGATGGAGGCTCGGCCCGCCGCACTCGCTCGCCCGTCGCAGCATAAGCTCCGTGACAGCGCGCGTATCGTTCACGGGCCGGGTGTTGGGCATGACGCACACGTGCGCGTAGCCTCCGGCGGCGGCTGCGCGGAGCCCGCTTTGAATGTCCTCTTTGTACTCCTGACCCGGTTCGCGCAGATGCGCGTGAAGGTCGACGAAGGCAGGCGTCAGCCAGAGGCCGCGGCCGTCGACCACACGCGCGCGCTCCGCTTTCGCCGCTTCCTTGGCGGCTCCCGGGCCGATGCTCGAGATTCGACCGGATTCGACCACGACGTCGACGACGGCATCGAGTCCCAGAGCGGGATCCAGGGCACGGACGGAGGTGACGACGAGCAGGTCAGGCGACACGGGCGCGCTTGAGAGCATGGGGGGGGAGGT
>JAEUAF010000377.1 GCA_019695485.1 Sorangium sp. | reverse complement strand
CCACGCGCCGGTGCTTGGTGAGGCGGCACGCCATCAGAGCCGCTTCAGCGGCCGCGCTCGCGCCGTCGTAGAGGCTGGCGTTGGCGAGCGGCAGCCCGTAAAGCTCACTGACGATGGTCTGGAACTCCCAAATCGCCTGCAGCGTGCCCTGTGCCACTTCGGGCTGATAGGGGGTGTACGCCGTGTAGAATTCGCTGCGCAAGAGCAGCTGGTCGACGGCTGGCGGCACGTGGTGTGCGTACATTCCGGCGCCGAGGAAGCTCAGGTAACGAGCGCCGCTGCTGCGCTCGGCGAGCTCCCGCAGGTGCGCCATCAGCCGCGCTTCGTCGAGGCTCGGCGCGACCTTTAGATCGCCGTGAAAGCGCGCAGGTTCGGGCACTGTGTCGAACAGCTCGTCGAGCGACGCGCGCCCAACCACGCGCAGCATCTCTTCGATTTCTTCGGGCGTGTGGGGCAAGTATCGCATCAGTGGTCAGCGCTCTTCAGCAGCGCCTCGTACGCGGGGGCGTCCAACAGGGCCTGGAGTTCGGCGTCGAGAGCGCTCGGCGCGATCGCGATCATCCAGCCTTTCTCCCACGGGTCCTCGTTCAGGAGCTCGGGCTTCTGCTCGAGGTCGGGGTTGACGCGCACGACCGTACCGCTCACTGGGCAGTAGAGGTCGCTCAGCGTCTTCACGCTCTCCACGGTGCCGAAGGCTTTCTTGGCTTCGACCTTGTCGCCCGCCTTCACGTCGACGTTGACCAGCGTGATGTCACCCAATTGGTCGACGGCGAACGCGCTGATGCCAACCAGGATTTCACCGGATCGCGTGAGCGCCCATTCGTGGTCCTTAGTGTACTTGCGGTCGGTTTTGACGTCTGTCGCTGCTGCACTCATCGTCGGTCCTTTCAACGCGGCCTTCTGTAAAACGGTGTACGCACGACCCGCGCGGGCACGTGCTTGCCTCGGCAATCGACCTTGAGCTCGCTGCCAATTTCGGAGAGCGCGAGGGGAACGTAACCGAGCCCAATGCTCGTGCCGAGGGTTGGAGAGGGGCCCCCCGACGTGCAGACGCCAACGACGGCGCCGCTCGCGTCGCAGAGCGGGTAACCGTGGCGAGCGATGCCGCGGCCGGCCATTTCGAAGCCGACCAGGCGCCGACTGAGTCCGTGATCCCGTACTCTGACCAGCGCCTGCTTACCGACGAAGTCCGCTTTGTCGAGCTTGACGATCCAGCCGAGCCCGGCTTCGAGGGGATTCGTGGTTTCGTCAATGTCGTTTCCGTAGAGCGAGAGTCGCGCTTCGAGCCGCAGCGTGTCGCGCGCTCCGAGCCCTACGGGCGCAATGCCGTGCGCTTGACCGGCAGCGAGCAACGCGCGGAACACCTCCGCGGCGCGCTCGGGAGCGATGAACAACTCAACGCCGTCTTCGCCCGTATAGCCGGTGCGCGCCGCCGTGCAGGGGACGCCTCCGACGCTCGCTGCCGTGAAGTGAAACGACTTGAGCCCACTGCGAATCTCGGCGCTTCCGCCGGCGCCCTCGAAGATGTCGAACGCTTTGGGCCCCTGCAACGCCAACAGGGCGTAGTCGTCGCTCACATCGCGAATTCGCGCGTCCGGGCTGTCGAACGTGCTGAAGTGCGCCGCGATCTTGTCGCGATTCGAGGCGTTGCAAACGACCAAGAGCTCATCCCGACTGCGCCGATAAACGATGAGATCGTCGAGGATGGTGCCACCCTCGTTGCAGGCGCAGGTGTAGAGCGCTTGGCCGTCGACGATGCGCTCGAGATCGCCGGTGATGATGCGATTCACTGTCGCGAGCGCGGCGGACCCGCTCACCAGGATCTCGCCCATGTGGGACACATCGAACAGGCCCGCTCGGGTGCGCACGGCCTGGTGTTCTTCCGTGATCCCGGCGTACTGGATCGGCATCTCCCAGCCGGCGAACGGCACGAGCCGCGCGCCGAGGCGCGCGTGCTCCGAATAGAGCGGGGTGCGACGAAGAGCGCTGTTCACCCGCTGCTCGGTACCCCGAACTTGCGTCCGGGACAACCCCCGCCGCGGGATCCGCGCCGCCGGGCCGGGTGACCGCCGCTCCTGCCTGCGGGGTGCTCGGAACGTCAACCCTCAGGTGCACGTGCTGGGCTCGCTTGCGGGGCGTTGACCCTCGTTTTGCGGCGAACGCGCTCGCTTTTTGGCGGCCCGGTCGTGCTAGCGTAAGTAGTAAGGTGCCGAAAGGCCGTGTTCTCATCATCGAGCAGGACGAGTGGGCTTGCGCACTCCTTGCGCGCTACCTGCGTGAGGCAGACTACGAGGTCGAAACGGTCGGCGAAGCGCGGGTCGGATTCGATCGCGTGAGGGCGCTCGAACCTGATTGCATCGTCTGCGGAGTCAACCTGCCCGACATCGACGGGTTCTGGGTGGCTCGCCGGGTGCGCGCGGAGCCCACGAGTGTCGGGGCGACTCCGTTCCTCTTCTTGATTGACGCGGAGGATCTGGAGAGCCGACTTCATGGCTTAAACGTCGGCGCGGATCTGTTTCTCACCAAACCGTTTCGGAGCGACGAGGCTGTCGCGCAAGTGGGGGCGCTGATCGGAATGGCGAATCGGCTCAAGGCGGCCACCCACCCGCCGTCCGACGCGCCGCCCTCCAGCGTGGGCGCCACCGTCATTCAGGGGGATTTGGCCGAGCTCGCGGTCTCAACCGTGCTCACGCTACTTGAGCTCGAGCGCCGCACCGGGCGGCTCAAAGTGCGCTCCGAGGCGGGAATGACGGCGTCCGTCGAGCTTGTCGACGGTGCGTTCGTGGGCGCTGCGTTGGACGACACGGCGCATGACGCCACCGATCTGCTGCGCATGCTGCTCGGCTGGAAGAGCGGCAGCTTTCACTTTCGCGCCAAGCCGATCCACAGCGTGGCCGAGCGTCGAAGTTTGAGCGGCCTGTTGCTGGAAGCGATGCGCCGCGAGGATGAAGCGCAAAATCGCTAGGGTAGGGGCAACCCTACTTCAGCGCGTTCATATTCAGGGGTTTGCCATCGGGCGAGAAGCCAGCACGGCGCCAGCGCTCTGCGTCGCTGACCCCAACTTCCGGAGGCGGTGGGGGAGGCGGCGTCACATCCTGCACGATCAGTCGGGTTGCGGGCCCTTCGCTCACCACTTCGATGCGAAAGGTTCGCGTCTCGGGGCCGCCTTTGATCCGGCAGGCGGGGAACACCGTCCGCGCGGCCCCGACTTCGACCTGGCCGACATCGACGCGCTCGCGCACGTAGTTTGCCACCGCCTCGGCGCGCAATGCGCCGAAGGCCAAGCCGGAATCACTGAATTGTCCCTGAATGGTCATGCCCTTCGGGATCACCAAACCGAACAAGCTGCTCTGTCCCGGCGGCAGTTCGCCCGCGGCCAAGTGGTCGAGCGGAGGCTTGCTGCTCTGTGCACTCGCGGGCTTCTTCGGCACCTGCCTAGGCTCGGTTCGGCAGGCTCCCGCGAGTGACAGCAAGAGTAGCGCTGACAAGGGACGCGTGTCCCTGCCGCGCGCGATCACTCGACGAGCGCAGCCCACGAGTCGATGCGCGCGGCAGGGACACGCGTCCC
>JAEUAF010000328.1 GCA_019695485.1 Sorangium sp. | reverse complement strand
CGAGCACCGTTCGGCCACGCCGTCGCTGCTCGAGTTCGACGTCGGCGTGCAGCGAGCGCTGCACCTCGAAATACTTCGAGGCCACCCCGAGCGAGATGCTACGAACCGCCGGAAGCCCCCGCGCTCGCGCCAGCTCCGCGGTGGCCTCACTATTGGCGATGAACGCGTCGGCACGCAGGAACAGGCGCAAATAGAGCTGGTAGAGGCGCGACGAAAACGTCAGATCGAGGCCGTGCACGGACACCACCACGCGCCGCCCAAAGAGCGCCCGCGGAATGAACCCCACGCTACACAACAGAGCATCACCCAGGTGGATGACATCGTACTTGTGGGCGCTGAGCGCGGTGCGCAGCAAGGCGTACGGCAGAAACCAGAGCAAGTGGAGCTGCGAACCCCCGAGCGCGACGATGGTCTTGGGCTCCGGAAAACCGACGGTCAGCTCATAGCTCAAGCTCTCCATCCCGCCGATTCGGGGCGGGTACTTACGTGTGACGAAGAGCACCTTCATGAGCGGCCGCGAGCCCGGGCCATTAACACCGCCGCGCGCTTCCCCCAAGGTGTCCCTACTCGGCAGGGCCCTTCGGCCACCGAACCGGCGCGACTCGGCCCGGAGCGGGAACGCTGTAAGCGCTTCAAGGAATAGGGCCTTCCGAACCAGGTAGGGGTTTCGGTCGGTTCGCACTGAAACTCTTCAGCAGCCGCAGCGCCACGGCGCCGAGCACCAAGTCAGTGACCATCGTGATCATGCGCGTCGCGAGCGGCAACGTGAGGGCGATCGAGCCACTAGAACCCCCGCCGAGCATCATATACATGAACCCTTCGCGCACGCCGAGGCCGCCCGGCACGAAGATCGCGAGGAAACCCACGATGTCGGCGATGAGCAAGGCCGATATGAGGCGGGGCGCCTGTGCGAGCGTCAGGTGATAGCCGATCCCGGCGCTGGTGAAGTAGGCCGCCAAGCCGAACAGCACCGCCCCCGAGAAGTTGAGCGCGTGGAGCTCCCAGAGCAAGCGTGCCGAGGGTTCGAAATACCTGAGCTCGCGCTTCAGAACCCGGTTGATGAGCGCGATCAGGAAGCGAAAGAGCTTGGTGTGGAAGCGCATGCTCAACACATCGAGCAGCACGACAGCCAGCAGCGACGCCAGCACCCCGCCAAAGGGCAAGCTGCCCGTGTCCCAAAGCAGCCAGATCAGCCCACAAATCAGTGAGGTCACGAGTGAGACGAAGAGACTGACGATGTTGACGTACATCACCAAGGACTTCGAAAATCCGGCGGCCCCCAACCAGTACATCTGAAACGCGTAGGACCAAACTTTTCCCGGCAGATACTTGGTCAAGCTGCTCGAGTTCACCGTGGCGACGCTCTGGGCGAAAGTCAGCTTGCCGCTGCTCGAAAGCGAGTTCACGCCGAGGTGCCAGCCCCAGGTCGCGAGCAACGAGCAGCCGAGGACCGAGCCGCCCGCGAGCGCCAGAAACACATAGTCGAAAACGAATTGGTGAGCCGCGACGCTCGCCCAATTTCGCTTGAAAGCGAGGTAGAAGAAGTACCCAATGCACGCGATCACCGCCACGTAGATCAGGAATTTTACGGTATTCCGAGCCTTCGACATCAGCAGCGCAGAGAATCCCGTGCGAGCCACCGCTACGTCAACCCGCGCCTCACGATTGAGCGCAGTTTTCGTCGAGTCGTGGCGTTGACGGATCGCCGGGTCCGTGGGAGTTTCGGGTGCTTTGGTGGGCCTGACGCGTGTGGTTTTGAATCTTCGAGAACGCCTCCAAGCGACGCCTTCGTTCGCGCATCGCTGCACGCGATGGGCGCGCGCCCATTTTGCTGAGCATGGGGCCACACTTCCGATCGGTCTGCTTTGGTTCGCGCTCAGTCTCTACGTCGTGCTCTGGGTTTGGGGCCTGCGCCCGCTGGCGTTTCCGTCGTCCGACGAAGCAGTCGACCGCTTTGCGGCGCTGCTGATTCGCAAGAACGGAGAGCCGTTCCTCAAGCTGCCGTTCCCGGACCCGGAAGACCTGGCTCACCCACGCTCCTGGATTTCGGTCGGGGACAATGCGCTGCCCACGTACGCGCCCGTGATGCTCTATGCGTACGGCTTACTGACCAAGCTCAGAAACTTCGGATATCTTCTGATCGCTTGCGTGCCAGCCGCTGGCGCAGCGGCCTTCGCTGCCGGCACTGCCCGGCTCTTGCCACCAGGACGGCGCGGCATCGCGCTGCTCGCGCCAGCCCTGGGTTTTCCTGCCCTCTACTGGCTAATCCGGCCCTGGATCAACCTCTCGACATTGCTCAGCTGCGTCTGCTGGGCATTCTTCTACTGGGCGTCATGGCGCAAATCCGAAAATCCGTGGACGCTTGGCGCCGCACTGTTCAGCGCCGGCGCGGCCGCCGCCGTGCGCCCCGACTACGCGCCGTACGTGATGCTGATCGTGCTCTTGTTTTCGCTCGGCGCAAAGCCAAGTGAGTGGAAACGCATTTGCGTGCTGGCCATCGCAGCGGGCGCGCTGGCACTCGGCCTGAATCTGATTCTCAACCACCTGGAAACGGGGCACGCCTTCCGCGCCGCGTACCAGATGTCGCTCGACCGTGACTACGGAGATCAGGGTGGGCACGGTTTCGTCGGCGTGCTGAAGACGCTGCTGCTCCCGATGGGCTGGCCCACGCGGAGCGCCGCGCTGACTTACGTCACGCGCTATTGGGTAAAGATGGGCAACACCGCGCTGCTGCTGGGCGCGCAGCTCGCGATCATTCCCGTGTTTTTCAGGCTGGGCTGGCTCGCGCGGGCGCTCTACGGCGTCGGCATCTTGCTCATGATCGTGTTCATGCTCTCGCGCACTGACGACGGCCTTTTCGGCGCTGCCGAGGTCGACTCGTGGGTCGCCCACAGCATTCCGCGCTACTGGTCCCCGGTATACTTGCTCGCTGCTCTGCCGCCGATCCTGTTCGTCGGTCACTGCAAGCGACGCATCGTGGTCTACTTCGGAACCCTCTGCCTGTGCGGTCTGGGAGGGCTCAGCCTGTTCGAGATCTACAAGCGTCAGCCGGGCTCGATCTTGTACTTGGAGCGGTTCGTGAGGACCAACGCACACAAGCTCGACTACTTGGCCCGATCGATTCCGCCGAATGGCATTGTCTACAGCCTGCGACTCGACAAGATCCTCTGGTCGCGCTGGACCATTGGCATGGTCGATCAACCAGCCCCGACCGTGGCGTCCATCAAGCGAGCGCTCGCCACAGGGCGGCCGGTGTTCTTGCTCGATCCTCGAGTGACCCGTGAGACGCACCGGTTGAAGTACGAACTCCGTCGGCAGCACCTGGCGCTCACCCGCGTGAACGCGCGTGAAGGGCTTTATCGGATCGATCTCCCGGGCGCGGATGTGCCTGAGCAATAGGGTGCCGACCGTTCCAAGCCGGGCTCGCCGACCTTTGGGCCGAACCAAATTCGGGTCCCCGCCGGGCCTTCCGCTGCGCGCTTAGAGTTCGGCGTGCGCCGTAAGCCAGGCCGTGATACCCCCGCGCGGGTGGCGCCTATGCTCGTCGACATCACCAAGCGCGTTCTTCGGCGCTCGCCAACCCTGACGCGATTCGCCGGGGCTGTTTACAAGATGCTCTCGGGGCCTTTCAAGGGCTCGGAGACCTATTGGAGCGAGCGCTACCGAAAAGGTGGCAACTCGGGTCCGGGTTCCTACAGCGCGCTCGCCGAGTTCAAGGCCAGCGTCCTGAATGGGTTCGTCGCAGAGCAAGGCGTGGCGAGTGTGATCGAGTTCGGCTGTGGCGACGGCAACCAGCTCACGCTGGGCAAGTACCCGCGCTACCTTGGCTTGGACGTGAGCGACGTGGCCGTGGAGCGCTGCCGGCAACGCTTCGCGTCGGACTCGACGAAGAGCTTCAAGCTGCTCGGCGACTACAGCGGGGAGAAGGCGGATCTCGCGCTCTCCCTCGATGTGATTTACCACCTGGTCGAAGATCAGGTCTTCGAGCGCCACTTGTTGGCGGTGTTCGGCGCAGCGACGCGCTTCGTCGCTGTCTATTCCACCAACGTCGACGCGCCGGACGACGCGGGGCTCGCCCACGTGCGGCATCGTCATTTCACCGACTTCGTCGAGCGGCGCCTGCCGGAGTGGAAGCTCTTGCGCGTCGAGCACAAGGCTCGCCCCTATACTGGGGACATCGCGACGAGTTCGCTGGCAGACTTCTACTTTTACGAGAGGAAGTAGCCACGCATGCGCGAGGCGGCGGACCCCGAACAGCTCGGTCTCCGCGCAATTCGCCTCTACAAGTGGATCAAAGCCTGCGTGCAGCTCGGCACCGCGCTCGCGTTGCTCGTGCTGTGGCCGTTCGGCGTGTCGGAGCACGTGCACGCCCTGGCGCTCGCGCTTCGCCACCATGTGACCCACGGTTGGGCCTTGAGGCTCGCTGACGCCTTGCTCGCTCACGCCACGCGGGCAGGCGTCGCCTTCAGCATCGCGGCGCTCACCTTCGACGGGACGCTGACCGGAGTCGAAGCCTGGGCGCTCGCCCGCGGGCATGCTTGGGGCGCTTGGCTCGTCGTGTTGACGACGAGCTGCCTCTTGCCATTCGAGCTCATCGAATTTCTCAAAATGCCTCGCGTCTCACGGGTCTTAGTGTTCTTCGCGAATCTGGCGATTGTGCTCTACCTCGGGCGCCGCGCCTTGCGCGAGCACCGCGCAGCGCGCGCCAGGCGGCGCTGAGCTCCGCTGGGAATCGACTGTCGATTTGCGTTTTGTGGCAAAGTCGCCGCATGCGATCTGCTCTTTGCTCGGCGCTGCTGCTGATCTCCGCGTGCCATCTCGTCCCTAAGAAAGCGGCGCCGCTCGGCCCTGCGCCGGCGCCGCTGCCGACGCCGCCCGGTGTAATCCCCTCGCATCAGGTGTCCGAAGTCGAGGTGCCGCCGGCGAGCGTGCGAAGCGATGCTTTGCCGGGGTTTACGAGGGGCATCAACTTCGGCAATGCCCTCGACGCTCCGCGGGAAGGTGCCTGGGGCGTCACCATCCAGCCCGAGCACTTCAGCATGGCCAAGGCCAAAGGGCTCGACCACGTGCGTTTGCCGGTGCGCTTCAGCGCGCATGCGGCGGACAAGGCGCCCTACGAAATCGAGAGCGCGATCTTCGACCGCATCGATTGGGTGCTCGAACAAGCGCAGAAGAACGGGCTGTCCGTGATCATCGATTTGCACCACTACCAGGAGCTGATGAAGAAGCCGACCGAGCACGCCGATCGGTTAGTAGGACTCTGGGCTCAGATCGCGAAGCATTTCCGGAACGCTCCCGCGAGCGTCGCGTTCGAGCTCATCAATGAGCCGTGCGACGACTTGAAGCCGGCGCTGCTGAACCCGATTACCGCGCGGGCGCTCGCCGCCGTGCGCAGCACCAACCCGACGCGCATCGTGATCGCTGACAGCTACTTCTGGGCGAGCGCCGATGAGCTCAAAAACCTCGAACTTCCGAACGACCCGAACCTGGTGGCGTCGTTTCACATGTATCAACCGATCCTGTTCACTCACCAGGGTATGAGCTTCATGGCTCCCGAGTTTCAAACTCGCGGCGTGGTGTTTCCAGGACCGCCGGCGGCCCCGCTCGCGCTCGTGCCCGCGGCTGAACACGTCGACTGGGTCGCCAAGTGGTTCGCCGGCTACAACAGCGAGCCCATCGCGACAAACCCGAACGGCCCCAAGGCAATCTTCGACTACATGAAGACCGTGGATGAGTACGTGGCGAAGACGCGGCGCCGTGTCTACCTGGGAGAATTCGGTGTCGCGGACAGCGTGGATCCCGCTTCCCGCGAGAATTGGCTGCGCTTGGTCCGCAAAGAGGCCGAAGCGCGTCACATTGGCTGGGCGCTGTGGGACGACGGCGGCCGCTTTCGCGCCATGAATGTGGGATGGAATAGCTGGATCCCGCCCATCGAGGCCGGGTTGTTTCATTGAGTCGCGCTGATTGGTCGGGCGTTGTGTCCCTGGGGTGCAA
>JAEUAF010000285.1 GCA_019695485.1 Sorangium sp. | reverse complement strand
GTTCCGAGCGCAAGGAACTCGTCACTGACATCGCGAGCTGCTCGTGCACCGGCAACGCAGGCTCGCTCTCTACCTCACGCAAGCGCCGCAACAGGTCCTCGGGTGCGTCCTCAGCTGGCCGGGCCTTCGGGAGGCGCCCCGTTGCAGCCAGCGCGCGCACTCGATCTAGCGCCATGCGCACGGCGAGCACGAAGGTCTCGCGAATGCCATCGCCCGCAGTAGCCATCGACGGCACGACCGCGACTGGCGTGAGCTTGGCTAGGGACTCGCGCAGGATTTCCGGCGAGACGGCGTCGGGCGCGTCCCGCTTGTTGGCTTGAAGTACGAGTCCGATCGGCGGATCCTGAGCGCGACAGTACGAAGCCGTCCGCGCTACCCAGCTCAAGCCAAATTCCCATTCGTGCTGGCGCGTGTCGAGCACGAGCACCACGGCGTCCGCGCCCTCGACGAGGAACCGACGGCGTTCGCTGAGGTCGCGCTGCCCGGGAACACTGACGATCTGGCAGCGAATTTGACGCCCGTCGAACAAGCCGCCGACGTAGTCCACCCAATCGAAGAACAGGGTGCGCCCGGCCACTTCGGCCGGGCACTCGAGCTGGCTTCCTACCCCCCGTGCCAGCGCCTTGAGACTCGTCGTCTTCCCAGACAAGGCGGGCCCGTCGTACACGATGCGTACGACGAGCACATTTCTGGATTCGTCAATTACCGCCATGCCATGGCACCTCGCCGCGCTCCCGGAATCGCTTCGAGCATTGGAAGCGACTCGCGCAAGTTCACGACAGCGCGCCGACGTGCCGATTGACCGCGGAGCGGACCAGCGCAATGTTCGAGTGCCTCTTGTCCACGGCGAGGTATAGGAACGTGTTCGGGCCCACGAGCTTGACCAAGTGAATCTGGTCTGTGAGCGTGATCAGCATGTCCTCAATCGTGCCGGTGAGGCCCAAGGTGCGCATGATCTTGAGCTTTTGCTTGACCAGCTCACTGTTGTAGGCGCTGGCCGCCGTGAGGTCGAAGTCCGTGCGCGACGCCTTGATTGCGAGCGTCATCCCTGAGTCCAAGTCGACCAGGGAGGCCGCAATGAAGCCGTTGGCGTCCGCTTCAATCTTCTCGAGCACGTCGTTGAGTTGCTTTTCGGTGGGCATGTTGGGTCCTTTCTTTCACGCTTCAGATTGCGAGGTCTTTTTCGATGGCGGCCAGCTGATGTCGCGACATGGCCAGGTTGCCGCGCTGCTTGTCGAGTACCAGATAGATGAAGAGCGCGTCGTTGCTGCTGAGCGGTCGAATCAGGTGATACTGGCCGTGCAGCGTGATCAGGATGTCTTCGATGTGATCCTTCAAGTTCAGCGCTTTCATCGTCTTGCGCTTGGCGCGCACTACCTCGGTGTTCCCGGCCGCGGCGACTTCGAGATTGATCGAGCCCCCGCCTCCGTCAGAACCCAACATCATCCCGCTGTTGCTATCCACGACGCAGGTGCCGACGGCACCATCGAGCTGCATGATCTTGGCGAGCGATTCTTTGATATTCGACATGGGGTCCTCCTTCAGATTGACGTCCTCGAGCCCGACAGCGAGTTCCCCGGTCTGAGCGCGAGTTCGCTCAAGCAGTGCAATGCTCGCGCCAAAGCAAGTTGTGCCGCGGAATGCGAGGGCGCCGGTGTGTGCCGACCGAATTGGCCAGCTAACGGCGGCTGGGACTAGGACGGCTATCGAATCGGTCATGGACGATTCGGCCAGCTCCTCGACGCGAGGCAGAATACCGCGCCGACCTTGGCTGCGCGTGGTGGTGCGCGTCTTGCTACACGATGGGCGATGCGCGAAGCGAGCTTGATGGACGGGGACGCAGAGGTCGCGCCCCACGCGCTCGACATCGCCGCCGTCGACGCACCGATCGCGCTCTGCAACGCGAGCGGCGGCGTCGAAGCCGCTACGGCGCCGGCGCTGGCGCTGCTCAAGCGGGCTGCATTGCTCGACCGCTTGCCGGCCAACCTCCCCGCCGACTTGTGGCGCCTACTCGAGAAGACCGCGATTGGAGAAGCCGTCGAATGGCGCCCGCCCGGCTCGCGCCGCGACGTCCTTGGCTGCACCCGCTACGCAGGGGCCGACGGCGTCTATGTGCTCCTGATGAAGGAAGTGTCGGCCAAACACCTGGCGTTGGCGGAGCGCCTGAAGCGTCAGCAGGCGGATTTCACCGAGCGCCTCGTGGCCAGTATTGCGCACGATATCCGTAGTTCCGTGGCAAGCGTGGTTTACGGCGCGGACTTCCTCAACGGCAGCGGACTCGACCCTGGTGTCGTCAGTGAGGCAGTGCGCGACATCTCGAAAGCGAGCGCGAACCTTCAGCAAACCGTGGACGCCCTGCTCGACTATGCGCACCTTGGCCCGAGCGTGTCGGTCCCCGTCGCACTACGCGACGTGCTCAACCGCGCCGTCGGTTCGCTGCGAGCGCACTATCGCCAAGGCGCTCACCGGGTTCGCGTCGACCTCGCGCCCGGCGCTGACTGGGTTCGTGGCAATCCGATCGTAATCGAGCAGATCTTCGTCCACCTACTGCTGAACGCGGTCGAAGCGTCGCCCGCCCCCCGCTGCGTGATCGTAACCGCCTTTCCCTCTCAATGTCCGCAAGCTCCGGCCGCGGGCCCGTCGGCGATCTGCATTCGCGTGTGGGACGACGGCCCAGGGATCCCGCTAGAGCTGCGCGACTTCGTGTTCGAGGCGTTTTTCACGACCAAACAAGGCAGCGCAGGCTTGGGTCTGTCGCTAGCGCGCCAGGCAGCGGAGAGCTTGAATGGGGCGCTCGAGCTCAGCGAAGACACGAGCGGCACCTGCTTCTCACTCTACCTGCCCGGCGCTGAAGGAACCCTCTAATGGCGACGCTCGCGCGGGGGAGAACCAGCTTCGGCGACCAACCGCTGCTCGAGCTCGTCTGTTGCACGGCGTCGATGCACAGCGGTCTGCTACTCGAGGACTGTCCACAGCCAGTCGCCCGGGAAAGGCTTGGAGAGCTTGCCGCGACGTTGCCAGAGCTGTTTGGAACCTTGGATCCAAGTTGTCTGGATCGCATTTCCGAAGGCCTCGGCGACCACGCCAAGGGCCAAACGTTTGCTGAAATCGTGCTGCTCTCGGATCAGTACCTTCACGTCATTCAGCCACTGAGGGCGCGGCCCGGAGTGGCTCTTCTCGCCGTGAGCCCGTGCGGCGTGAGCGTTGGCCTAGTGCTGTCGGAATTTCATGCTCGTGTCGCCGCGCTGGAGGACAAGTGAACACCTCGAGCGTCGAATCGCGCCGGGTCTTTTCGAGCATCCCCTGCGATCCGTCGCTGCTAAGCGGTGTGCTGCGCCTACTCGCTTGGCTGGACGAACTGCCGAAAGGCGCGACCGGCGTCCTGAAGTTCGGGGCAGAAGGCGTCATTTTGCTGGAAGCACGCAGGATCTGCTGGGCCATGACACGACAGATGCGCTTCCGACTGACGGATATCCTGCGGCACCAAAGCACGCCACCGCTTCCGCGCGAAGCGATCGAGGAGATCTATCGGCGCTGTCAACAGACGGGCAAACCGATCGGTGAAGCATTGGTCGCGGGGGGTCTGGTGTCCGAGCAGGGCTTGAGGGCGGCGTTGCTCAAGCACATCGGCGAAGCGCTCGCGCAGTTGGCAAAGCTCTCTCTGACGCCAGACAGCTTCGTGAACCATACCCGCTCGGGTTACGATCCGCGCTTCGCGTTTTCGGCCTGCGAGCTCTTGGCAATGTACGGCGCGCTGGACGACCCTGCGCGCGCCGCTGCGGCTCAACTCGAGCTCGCCGGCAATGTGGTGCCGGGCAGCGTCGGCGCGGCGTTCGTGCGGAGCAGCAGCGCGTCGGGCGCCCAGGTCATCGCGGCCGATCGAGGCTGCGATCTTGCGGTGCACGATTTGAACGCGCTTTGCAACTGGGCCGCCGGGCTCTTCGACGTCGCCAGAACCTTCGATCCAGAGGTGCGCGCGGCTCGCGCCAATTGGGGCAACAATGGCGCGCTCGTCACCTGGCGCACGAAGGACGTAGGCTACATCGGAGTGTGCTCGTCACGAGCCGCCGCTGCCTGTCTATTCAGCAACATCGTCGAGCCTGGTGCGCGAGCCAGCGGTGTGGTTCGAGCGGCTCCGCGCAGCGGGGACGGCGCCCCATGACGGAGCTCGTGATCGTGGACTGCGACGCCACACACGCGCGCGCGCTTTCCAAAAGTCTCGGGAACCTGCAGCCGACGCTCAATATCAGGACGGCGAGCACCGCCGCCGAAGCGATGGAGCTCCTGCAAAGCCGCAAGGTGGATCTGCTCTTGAGTGAACTCAGGGCAACGCAACCTGACGGCTTCGAGCTACTGGAGTGGGCGCTCCGGCAGTGCACCGACACTGCGATATTTGCGATGTCCACCGCCAATAGCGAGCAGCTGGCGACGCGCGTGGCTGCGCTCGGCGCAGTCGAGTGTTTCACCAAGCCCGTGGATCCGAGACTCGCTCTGCAGCGTTTCGCCGACCTCCTGAGCCAATCCATTCGCGGGCAGCTTCAAAACGTGAGTCTGGCATCGTTGTTACAGGTCCTCGAGATGGAGCAGAAGACGTGCCGCCTGAGCGTCGAGAGTGAAGACAGGCAAGGCACATTGGTCGTTCGGCGCGGTGCGCTCGTCCACGCACAGTGCGGAGACCTTTCGGGTCAACCGGCGGCGGTCGCGATTGTCGCCTGGACCAACGCCAAGATCGCGATTTCTGGGCATCGCGGCTTCGAAGCTCCAACCATTCAGCAGTCGCTCGGCTTCATCGTCATGGAAGCGATGCGCCTTCAGGACGAGGCAGCGCGCGGCGTGCGAGGCACCTCGGAACACTCCGCATCGGCCTGGCCTCCACCGCGGCGGACCTGGAGACCCAGCGCAATCCCCAAGGAAAGTGATCGCCCGCCCGCGTTGGGTTCGCCCGCCAAGGCAACTGGCGATTCGGCGTTGCCGAGCGGCGCACAGCTACTGGCGGTCGTGGACGCAGAGACGGGGACCGTCTTGCGCCACGTGGCTGCGCAAGGCTGTCAACTCGACGAGCTCGCGCGCATGGCCGCCCAAGTGTTGCGGCACGAACTCAAGGCGCTCGGCCTGTGTGACGAGCCCGAGGGCCTCGAGGAGTTGGTGCTCTCGACGACGTCACGCTGTGATGTGATTCGCCCACTCGGGGCGCGCGAATTCGCGCTGCTCGTGTTTGCGCCGGAAGAGACCAATCTGGTGATGGCCCGCTTCGAGCTGCAGCAATTCATCGCCAGAATGGCGCGCGCAGACGGCGACTTGGCCGACGCGCGCGAGCACTGAGCCGCCCGCCCACGCACGGCACTCAGCGTGCGCCATAGCGCTTCAAGCGCGCGCGCAGCGTAGAACGCGGAATCCCGAGGTCTAGCGCGGCTTTCGACAAGTTGTGCTGAGACTCTTCGAAGGCTCGTAGAATCAATTCGCGCTGCAGGTCGGGCAACGACGGCGGCCGATGTAACCGTGGGCCCGACGCAGGAGTCGCGGGAGCAGCCTGGGCCGGGGCTGGCTCCAGAGCTTCGCGTGGGCTCGACGCAACCGGGGCCTCCCAGGGCTCGGCCGCCTCGAGGCGCGCGCTACCGCGGGCGTCCAAGGCGTTTTCGATGTCGCAGCGCTGAATTAGGCCGCCCCGTGCCACCATCGTCGCATTCTCGACCACGGCGCGCAGCTCGCGGACGTTGCCGGGCCAGTCATGTTCGAGCAGCGCGCTCAGGCCGTCGGAACTAAACGCGATGTTGGAAACCCGGTGGCGCTTGCCGAACTCGTTCAAGAAGTGCTGCGCGAGCTGGGGCACATCGGCGATGCGCTCGGCGAGCGAGGGCGTACGGATCGCGTAGCCGGCGAGCCGGAAGAAGAGGTCCGGTCGCACACTGCCGCCCAGTGACGACGTGAGCGGGCGGTTCGTCGCGCTCACGATCCGCGCGGCGAACACCCGAGTGCGCGTGCCACCGACCCGGCGAAACTGACGGATCTCCAGCACGCGAAGCAGCTTGGCTTGCAGCGCCATCGGCATCTCGCCGATTTCGTCGAGAAACAGCGTGCCGCCGGCGGCCTCTTCGAAGAGGCCGACGCGCGGAGAACGCGCGCTGGTGAAAGCGCCCGCCTCGTGCCCAAACAATTCACTTTCGAAGAGTTGCTCCGGCACTGCGGCGCAATTGACGCTGACGAACGGCTCATCGGGGCAGGTCAGCGCGTGGACCGCCTGCGCGACCAGCTCCTTGCCCGTCCCCGTCGGGCCCTGCACCAGAACCGAGACGTCTCTGAATTGTGCAACCCGCCTCACGCTCTCGCGCAGCTCGACCGCGCGTGGACTCGCGCCCACGAGTCGCGAAAGTGAGTCAGCGCCAGTCACGCTGCAAAAGAACGGCAGCGGCCGCTGCCGCGCAGCGCGCCGCTCCAGCGCGAGTTCGCGAATGC
>JAEUAF010000237.1 GCA_019695485.1 Sorangium sp. | reverse complement strand
AGGGGCCTCAGGCGGAGGAACGGCGGGAGCACCACCTGGAGGCGCCCCGGGAGCCTCGGGCCAGAACGCTGGTGGCCCTGACAGTGGGGGTGCCGCGGCGGGACATGATTCAACCGACAGCGGTGCGGGCGGGCTGGCCACAACGCAAGCCGGCGGGCGTTCCGCATCCGGTGGCGTCGATCAAGGTGGCACAAGCGCGAGCGGAGGCGTTCTCCCAACCTCGGGCGGCGCCGCGCAAGGTGGCGCCGCGCAAGGTGGCGCCCCAGCTTGTACGCCCGGAGACACGGCATTGTGCCCTGAGATCTACCCATCGGCGACTCAGTGCCCCGGGCGACGCGTGATTTGTTCTGCCCAAGGTACTTGGCCAATCAAGGGCGTCGCTTGCGCCCCGGTTCCTGGCGACTGTAGCAGCGCTGACGACAACGACTGTGACGGAATCGCAGACAACACTGAGTGCGGCTGCACATTGGATTCTGTGCGAATCTGCTACCTGCCAGGTGAGCAAGCTTGCGAGCGCGGACTGGCGACGTGTGTTGCAACCAGGGACGCATCGAACACGCACTACGGACCGTGCGAACTGGCACCTTCCGTCGGTCGACCTGTAAACCGAACGTATTGCCCCAACAATGAGCTCCTAGGGACAGCTTGCACGATCACCAACGGCACGGCGGGAGTCTGGCAGTCGAAGTGCGAATCCAACTCAACCACTTGCGGCTATTTGTTTTGCCTGATCCAATGACAGTATCGTTTCGCCGCATCGACGGGCCTCGCACGAAACAGAGTCGGCAGTCCGAACCGGCGACCGTAGCGGGGAGCTTGACTTCAAACTACTGACTCGTGGTTCAAGTTCGCGCTCGCGCCTGCCCGTCCGTTCGCCGCCTCCCCGTGTTCCCCGCTTGCCTTCCCGCTCGCTGACAAATCCGTTCCCTCCGCTCCCCCTTACGTTTCACGCCTCGCACCTACCCTGACGCACTGGCGCTCACGCTCGTGCGAATTTGGGTGAGTCAAAAGCGACGACGCGGCGTGCCATGGGGTGGGAGCGGCGTGATAGGCTTCGAGTCGATCGGATTCAAGTTGGGTGCTTCATGACTTTGCGTAGGGCTCGAACTCATCGTTCCGCTTGTTTGGCGGGCGCTTTTTCTCTGATGTCAGGGGCAGGCT
The DNA here is from genome assembly GCA_019695485.1 of Sorangium sp. GTDB lineage: Bacteria > Myxococcota_A > Polyangia > Polyangiales > Polyangiaceae > PMG-095. The sequence continues at coordinate 2,929 of JAEUAF010000237.1, read as the reverse complement.
GCTCGTTCCTCTACGACCTCAACACGACGCAGTGTGAGGTCGATTCTGACTGCCCCGCGCTCGGCACGCAGTTCGCGAACACCGTGTGCAGAAACCGGGTTTGCGTGAAGGATACCGCGGGCACGGGCGGCACGAGCTCCACCAATGGCGGCAGCGCAGGCAGTAGCAAAGGCGGCGCGACCGTTACTTCGGGCGGCATGGACACGCTCGGTGGCAGCTCGCAAGGTGGCGCGCTCAACGCTGGCGGCAGCGCTGGCACGGGCATCGGCGCCGAAGCGGGCGCCGGCGGTCAACCAGAGTGCGTCACGAATGGGGACTGCATCGATCTGCACGTCGATCAGCCTTACGTGTGCAAGAGCGGCGCCTGTCAGGCGCTCACCAACGACGACTGCCCGGTGCTCATCCCCACCAACAAGACGCTCGAGTTGCTACGCAAGTCGGACCCGATCGTGCTCGGTGCGTTCGCGAGCATGACCAACGCGCAGGATCCGCACGACACGCAAGCCATCATCAATTGGGACCTCGCGTTCGATGAGCTCAACAGTTCGACGCTCGGCGGTTTGCCCAGCAGCAACGGGGGTGACCTACGCCCCGTGCTTGGTTTGGTCTGCCAAGGCAAGACCACGGACGTGAGCGCAAGCATGACGCACCTGACGCACGACGTGGAGGTGCCTGCTGTGCTGACGACGCTGTCGGCGGACAATCTCTACGCCGCTTTCAACTTCACGCGCTCCACGGAGTACACGACGGGAGGCGGGCAGCCTGTCTTCTTCATGAGCACGGGCAGCGCCGATTTGCGGCTCGCGAACATGAAGGACGACGGCTTGGTTTGGCACATGCTCGGTGACCCGCGCGTCCTAGCCGCGACCACGGTCGCGCTCTTGAAGCGTATCGAGCCGGTCGTGAACGCTAAGCGCAAAGAGGCCTTCATGGCCAACAGCGCCATGGAGGATCCGGACTCGGTGCCGTTGCGGGTGACGCTCGTCTACTCAGACGATCCGACGATGACCGACATTGCCACCGTGCTTACGACGGACGACACGGCGCATCCGGAAACGCTGCTCTGGTTCAACGGGCAAGCCGCGATCGACCCCGGAAATGCCGCCAACTTCCGCCAGGTCCAGATTCAGTCGGCGAAGTATCACACGCCCGCCAACGTCGCGAACGGCCTCACCGAGCTCGAGACCAATCCCCCGCACGTGATCCTCGCCATCGCCACCTCGGAGTTTCCGCAGAGCGTCGTGCCCCCGCTCGAGACTTACTGGGACAACCCGGCAAATTCCACCAAGAACCAGCCGCGACCGTACTACTTGATGAGTCACTTCATCTACAACACGTCGCAGCTTCAAACCGTGGCGGCGCAGTATGCGACTCGAACTCCGCCGCTCAACGCGCGCATTGTCGGCGTCAACTACGCGCAGGCGCAGGACGATCACTCGAAGCGCCTCTACACCTCGTATCTCGGTCGCTTGCAGAATTCCTACGCCGGGACCCTGCCGCTCGACGGCACTGAAAACTACTACGACGGCGCGTACTCGCTACTCTACGCGGTCGCCGCCGCCGCGGCCGCGCGCACCACGCCTACCGGCAACAACGTGCGCGACGGCCTCGAGGATCGCATCTTCAGCACCAGCACCGACGCCGTCACGGTCGACGTCGGACCGTCGCCCATCGGCGGCGCCGTCGGCTCGCTCAACAGCAACTTCGCTTACAAGATGTCGCTGTGGGGCAACATGGGGCCACCGAATTTCGACCGCGGCAGCGGCACGCGCCTCAGCGCGAGCTCGGCCTGGTGCATCCAGAAAAACGCGGCCAATTCCGCGTGGGAATACCAAGCCGACGGACTGCTCTACGATCCGAAAACAAAGACATTTAGCTACCCGACCACGGGCGTCCCCACATGTCTCCAAGGCTTCTGAACGGCGCCGTCCGGCGCCCACCCGATCGCTCTCCGATAGCGGGACAGGTCGAGAGCTCGTGGCGAGCGTTCTCCGCCTTGGCCATCGCCGCCGCACTCCTTGGCGGCGTCGCGTGCGGCGAAGCCCCTAGCGAGGCAGTCGCGGTTGAAACGCAGCCAGTGCTGGGCGGTCAGCTCTCGGGCCCGGAGGACGACGCGGTCGTGCGCGTCGTTTCGACCACGCCCACCGTGATTTATCGCTGCACGGGCACGCTCATCGCGCCGAACCTGGTGCTCACGGCGCGCCACTGCGTTTGCAATTTCGTGGACACCGGCTTCACGTGCACCTCCGCGGGCGAGCTCGCTCCGGGCAGCACTGGCGGCAAGATGGGCCCGCTGCTCGACCCGAGTCAGATCAGCGTCGAGACGGGCGGCACGCCGTCGACGACCGCGGCCGCCGTCGGCGTGAACATCTACGCTGCCCAGACCACCAGCATTTGTCGTAACGACATCGCGCTGGTCGTGCTCGACCACGCGCTCACGGACATGCCAATCGCCCCGGTGCGGCTAGGCGTCGGCACTTTGCCCGGCGACAAGGTGCGCGTGGTCGGCTACGGCGTGGACGATACCATGCACATTGGCATTCGCCACACGCGCAGCGACGTCCAGATCGCGCTAGTTGGCAGCAGCGAGTTTCGCCCCGTTGGCGACAACGTTCCCCCGCGCACATTCGTGACCGAAGGCCCCACTCTGTGCATTGGCGACAGCGGCGGCCCGGCGCTGTCCGCGCTAAACGCCGTCACCGGCGTGTGGTCTCAAGTCGTCGGCGACTGCACAGCGGCGACCGCCCGCAACTACTACACCGAATTGGCTCCCTTCGAATCCGAGCTTTTGGACCCGGCGTTCGCGGAAGCGCAGGCCGTCCCCTGGCGCGAAGGCACGAGCGGCCCCGGCGAAGGCAGCGCAGGCACGCCCGGCGCCGCCGGCGCCTCTGGTGACGCGGGCAGCGCATCTACCGGCGGCTCCTCGAGC